>JAZOCQ010000154.1:0-33850 GCA_045596565.1 Acutalibacteraceae bacterium | reverse complement strand
GTATGCATACGAGACCCCGAAAGATTGGACGAGGGAAATCGCTATGCATTTGGCAGATTGGCAGGCAATGTGGGTATCGCTTGCAACGTTTTTCTCTTTTTGGTAAAACTGCTCATAGGTATTTTTTCGGCAAGTATCGCTATCATTGCCGACGCATTCAATAATCTTTCGGATGCGGGTTCTTCGGTGGTGACGTTAGTAGGTTTTAAACTGTCTGCCGCACCTGCCGATGATGAGCACCCCTTTGGGCACGGGCGCATGGAATACCTTTCCGCTTTGGCGGTAGCGGCGCTCATTTTGGTGGCGGGCTTTGAACTTGGAAAATCTGCGGTTTCTAAAATCATCGCCCCTACGCTTCCCGCTGTCAACTGGGTGACCGTTTGTATTTTAGTGCTTGCCATTGCGGTCAAACTCTGGATGGCACTGTTCTATCGGCATATCGGTAAACGGATACAGTCGGAAGCGTTGCTCGCCTCTTTTGCCGATAGTCGCAATGACGTGATTTGCACCGCTTTGGTGTTGGTGTCTTCGCTCATTTCGTGGAAATTCCACGTGGCCGTGGACGGGTATATCGGTTTGCTGGTAGCACTGTTTGTAATGTGGTCGGGATTCTCGGTCATCAAAGATGCCGTTTCTCCCTTGCTCGGACAAGCGCCGCAACCTGAATTGGTGAAAGGGATTACTGAAACGGTGATGTCTTTTGAAGGCATTATCGGCATTCATGATTTGATTGTGCACAACTACGGCCCCGGCCGTACCATCGTATCGTTGCATGCAGAGGTGCCTTGCACCGCAGATATTATGAAAAGCCACGACACCATTGATTTGGCGGAGCGGGCGCTGATGGAAAAATTCCACGTTATTGCTTGTATGCATATGGACCCCGTGGACACCGACGACGAAAGCACCAAAGAATTGCGCTTGCTTGCAGAATCCATTGTGGCACAAACGGATGAACGGTTAACGTTGCATGATTTTCGCGTGGTGTACGGGGATACCCACACCAATTTAATTTTTGATTTGGTATTCCCGCACGACCTGAAAAAGTCGCAGGATATGCTGACTGCAAAAATTGCACGTGAAATTCACGCTGTGGACAGTCATTTGTATGCAGTGATTACCCCTGAACAAAGTTTTGTGTAAAAAATAATTGCATTTTGTTTGCACTTATGTTATTTTATATACATATTTTGGAGAAAAGGAAGTGAGACCGTGAGCGACATACCTCGAAGTTGCTGTTACAAACGTATACAGGGCGGTCTTACCCTTTATTACCCTCTCGCTTGACGAGCGGTTTTTTCGGCATTGCATGGATTGACCTCCCTGAATTTTCAAGGGAGGTTATTTTTTATGGCAGAAGATATGCGCGATATTCTGGAAAATTTGCTGGAATTGATAGAGGAAAAGAAATTTAATTCTCTGCATGCGGCTTTGGAAACGATGAATGAAGTTGACATTGCGTTGCTGTTTGACGAACTCACCCGTGAGCAGACGTTGGTGGTGTTCCGCTTGTTACCCAAAGCGGTAGCGGCAGAGGCGTTTGCCTACATGGAACCCGAAACACAGGAAATGCTTATCAGCGTGTTATCGGATAAGGAACTGGGTTTCGTGATGGACGAACTGAATATGGATGATGCGGCTGACTTAGTAGAGGAAATGCCCGCCAGTGTGGTCAAGCGTGTGTTGCGTATGACCGACCCGGCGGACCGCCGTATCATCAACCAGTTGCTCAAGTACCCCGAAGACAGTGCGGGCAGTGTACTGACCACTGAATTTGTGGATTTGAAGGCGGGTATGACAGTAGCGGAGGCGTTGCAGTATATCCGTAAAACCGGTCCTGACAAAGAAACGATTTATACTTGTTACGTTACCGACAGTCGCCGCCATTTGAAAGGTATCGTCACGGTCAAAGAACTGTTACTCGCGGATGAACAACAGCTCGTAGGCGATTTGATGGAAACCAATATCATTTCCGCTACGACCCACGAAGACCAGGAATCGGTTGCCGCCTTGTTTGTGAAATACGACTTAATTGTGTTGCCGGTCGTGGACAGCGAAAACCGCTTGGTCGGTATTATCACCGTCGATGACGTGGTGGACATCATCCAAAGGGAAACCACCGAAGACATCGAAAAGATGGCGGCTGTTTTGCCGACCGAACGTTCCTATTTCAAAACGGGTGTGGGTGAAACGTTTTGCAAACGTATCCCGTGGCTGATATTGTTGATGCTGTCTGCGACGGTTACCGGTATGATTATCAGTGGTTTTGAAAACGCCTTATCGTCCATGGTGGCGTTGGTGGCGTATATGCCTATGTTAATGGGTACCGGCGGTAACAGCGGCAGTCAGTCTTCGGTGACGGTTATTCGCGGTCTGGCAATCGGCGAAATCGCATTTCGGGATACGATACGCGTTATTTGGAAAGAACTCAGGGTATCCCTGCTGTGCGGTGTTGTTCTCGCTGCTGCGAATTTCGTAAAAATTATTCTGTTTGATAATTTGTTACTTGGAAGCGATGTGTCGCTTGCTGTGGCATTGGTAGTCAGCGTCACCGTTTTGCTGACGGTGGTGATTGCCAAATTGGTGGGATGCACCTTGCCGTTGCTCGCTAAAAAAGTGGGTTTTGACCCCGCGGTAATGGCAAGTCCGTTTATCACTACCATCGTGGACGCGGTGTCGTTGACCATCTATTTTTGGATTGCGACTTCCTTTTTATAAAAACAAAACCCGCTCCGAACGGAGCACTCACATAGGGATAATTCGCCTAAAATAATGAATTTTTGCGGTATAATGCGTTAAAAAGCCACGGTACGCGTCAGCGTTACCGTCGCTTTTTGCCTTTTCTACCATCAAAAATTCTTTTATTTTAGGTGCTTTGCAGTTTTGTAGCCAAAATATTTTTTTCGTTCTCGAAGTTGCCAAACCGCAGTCATACTGTATGTCTTACAAGGTTTGGCAACAATGAGGCGGAGAAAATATTGGCGAAAAACCGATTTCTCCCTATGTGAGCGCTCCGAAACGAGCGGGTTTTCTATTATTTTTGTTTGTTGGCGGATTTGAATTCCAGAAAATCGTCGTAGGTCATCATTTTATCCAGCAGTTTGCCGTCTTCCAATTCCATAATACGATTTGCCACCGTTTGAATGAACTGGTGATCGTAAGAGGAGAACAGCACGACGCCTTTAAATTCGCTCAAACCGTCGTTGACGGCGGTGATGGATTCCAAATCGAGATGGTTGGTGGGTTGGTCCAGTATCAGTACGTTGGACGAGTACATCATCATACGGGACAGCATGCAACGCACTTTTTCGCCACCCGACAAAACTTCAACCGGCTTTAATACATCATCGCCGGAAAACAGCATTTTACCGAGGAAACCGCGCAAGTAGGTTTCGGTGGTGTCGGTGGCATATTGGCTGAGCCACTGGATGATGGGTAATTTAATACCGTCAAAATAGGCGGAGTTGTCTTTGGGGAAATAGGATTGGGTGGTGGTGCCGCCCCATTTATAACTGCCGCTGTCCGGTTCCATTTCACCGGTGATGATTTGGAACAGGGTGGTGGTGGCAATTTCGTCCTGACCCACAAACGCGACCTTATCGCCTTTGTTGATACGGAACGAAATGTTATCCAGCACTTTCACGCCGTCGATGGTTTTGGAAAGGTTTTCGACAGCAAGGATTTCTTTTCCCGGTTCGCGTTCCATCTGGAATCCGACGTAGGGATAGCGACGGGAGGAAGCAGGCATTTCTTCCACCGACAGTTTTTCCAATAACTTACGGCGGGAGGTTGCTTGACGGGATTTGGATTTATTAGCGGAGAAACGTTCGATAAAGCTTTGCAGTTCTTTGATTTTATCTTCGCGCTTTTTGTTTTGTTCACGCAACAGTTTTTGCATCAATTGGCTGGATGCATACCAGAAATCGTAGTTACCGACGTAGATTTTGATTTGGGTGTAATCGACGTCAACGATATGCGTACAAACGTTATTGAGGAAGTGACGGTCATGGGATACCACGATAACGGTACCTTCATAATCCATCAGAAAGTCTTCCAGCCAACGAATAGAATCAATGTCCAAGTGGTTGGTCGGTTCGTCCAGCAGGATGATGTCGGGATGGCCAAACAACGCACGTGCGAGCAAGATTTTCACCTTTTCGCGGGTGGGCAGGGTGGACATTACGTCATACATGTGCTCATCACCGATGCTAAGGCCTTCGAGTAATTGTGCGACTTCGGTTTCGGCTTCCCAGCCGCCCAGTTCTGCAAACTCGCCTTCCAGTTCTGCCGCAAGCGCGCCGTCCTCGTCGGAGAAATCGGGCTTGGCATACAAAGCGTCTTTTTGCTGCATGATTTCATACAAGCGGGGGTTACCTTGCATAATGGTATCTAAAACGGTGAACTCGTCGTATGCGTAGTGGTCCTGTTTTAATACGGACATACGGGTGCGGGGGTCGATGGATACATCACCCGTCGAGGGCTCTAATTCACCCGATAAAATACGCAAAAAAGTGGATTTTCCCGCGCCGTTAGCGCCGATAACGCCATAGCAGTTACCGGAAACGAATTTTAAGTCTACGTGTTTAAATAAGTTTTGCCCGCCAAAGGTAAGGCTGACATCTGAAACTGTAATCATGCTAAAACCTCGCTATTAACATACTTAAATGACATTATATGCAATTTCGGCAGAAAATGCAAGAGGAAAATTGAAAGGTAAAACGGCAGACAAACAGTGCTTGACTTTTTTTAGGGGATTGTGTAATATGAATGTATACAATTCGACAAAAGGGGACGATACTATGGCAGAGATTCAAAAATACAAATTGAACATCTGTGGCTCGGAATATACCATTTCCAGCGACGAGCCGGGTGGCTATATGCAGGAATTGGGCGCACAGGTGGATACGACCATGCGTAACCTTTTGAATGGCAATGACCGCATCACCTTGGTGCAGGCGGCTATTCTCACCGCTTTGATGAATGCGGATGCCGCAAAAAAAGCGAACGATTCCGCGGATAATCTGCGTGATCAGATGCGCGATTTTATTTCCGAAAATGCGCATGCGCGGCAGGAAGCGGATGCCGCACGCCGTGAGGCGACGCGTTTGCGCGCTGAGGTGGACGAACTGAAAAAGCAGCTCGCTTACCGTGCATGAGAAATGTTGAAATATTGGCGCCGGCGGGATCTGCGGGCGCTTTACAGGCGGCGGTACGGTGCGGTGCTGCCGCTGTTTATTTAGGCACTGATGCCTTTAATGCACGACAACACGCTGAGAATTTTGCAGGCGACGCACTGGACAGTGCTGTCGCCTATTGTCATGTTCGTGGGGTACAGGTGCACTTAACCCTTAATACACTTGTCCGTGAAAATGAACTGGAACAAGCGATTGCAGTAGCAAAACGCGCACAAACGGCTGGCGTGGATGCGCTGATTGTGCAGGACGTGGGCCTGGCGCGGGTATTGCACGCGGTGTTGCCCGATATGCCGTTGCACGCTTCTACGCAACTATCCTGTCACACACCGGACGGCGTGCGTTTTTTGCGGGATAACGGGTTTTCACGGGTGGTATTGTCCCGCGAAATGTCCTTGTCAGAAATCAAAGCATGCGCGGGGCTTGGTTGTGAGTTGGAAGTGTTTGTGCACGGTGCTTTGTGCATGTGTGTGTCGGGGCAATGCTATTTATCTGCCGCTTTGGGCGGCAGAAGCGGTAACCGTGGATTGTGTGCACAGCCGTGCCGTTTGCCGTTTTCTGCGCAGGGCAGTGATAATTTGACCAACGGCTATGCGCTGAGTTTGAAAGACCAAAGTATCGTTGAACATATTCCGGCTTTGGCACAAGCGGGTGTGGTTTCCTTTAAAATTGAAGGCAGGATGAAACGTCCCGAATATGTGGCAGCCGCTGTGACCGCTTGTCGCGCGTCGGCGGCAGGAAAATCGGTACCCGCACAACTCCAAGAGGATTTGGAAGCGGTTTTCTCCCGCTCGGGTTTTACCGATGGGTACTATACCGCCAAACGCGGTACGGCTATGTTCGGTGTCAGACGGCAAGAGGATATCGCCGCCACCACCGTGCTCAAACGCTTGGAAAGTTTATATGAAAAAGAACCGCAAACAGTGGCGGTGGAGATGCATCTGACAGCGCATGCGGAACAACCTACCGTGTTGACGGTCATCGATGCTGACGGGAACACCGTAGAGGTGTGCGGTGAATCTGCACAGCGAGCGCGAACGGTTGCCACTACTTCCGAAAAAGCAATCGCGCAACTCACCAAAACAGGCGGCACGCCGTTTGCGGTTACGGCTACTGTTTCACTGGGTGAGAATGTGATGTTACCTGCTTCACAGCTCAATGCATTGCGCCGTGAAGCGTTGGAAAAATTGGAACACTGTCGCGCGGCTGTGCCTGGGCGGCGGGTGTGTGATATTGCGCTCGCGAAACCGTCAAATGTGATATTTCCGTATACGCGGTTGTTGCGGTTGCAAACCACTGAGCAATATAGCGACGCTTTGGTGGATGAGACTGTTATTTTACCGCTGTTTACGCCGCTCGATACGTTGCAAACCATAGCAAAAACACATCGAGGAGATTTCGGCGTGGAAATTCCGCGTGGTTTGTTCGAGGGTACGGCGCGGGTGAAGACAGCGCTTGAAAATGCCCGCGCGGCAGGTGCCGCGTTTGTGTTATGTCATAACGTCAATGGTATGGAATGTGCCAAAGAGAGCGGACTTTTGGTGGTTGGCGGATTTGGTATGAATGTGATGAACAGCGAATCGGCGGCGTTTTATGCAGAAAACGGCGTATCCGCTATGGTAGTTTCTCCCGAATTATCGTTTGCACAAATGCGGTTTACGCAAACCGCCGCTTGTGCGTGCGGTGTGCTGACTTACGGCAGATTGCCGTTGATGCTCACCCGCAACTGTCCCGAAAATGCGGCGGGAATAAAATGCGAAACCTGTAAAGGACACGCAACATTGATTGACCGCAAACGCGTGCGTTTTCCGGTGATGTGCACCAATCGTTGCAGTGAATTGCTCAACAGCGTACCGCTGTATTGGTTGGATAACCCCGCACAGTTGCCCGTAAACACTTTTCAGTTTTTACACTTTACGGATGAGAGTGCAAAAGAGGTTGCCGTCGTGTTAGGACAGTTGCTTTGTGCGGCACCCGCTACACAACCCATTACGCGCGGTATGTATAAAAAAGGCGTGGAATAAAAACAACCGGAAGGCGGCTGCCTTCCGGTTGTTTTCATTTAGAGCAAACCTTATTTCAGGTTGTTCTGCTCATAAGACTGAATCATTTTTTTGACCATCTGGCCGCCGATAGAACCGGCCTGACGAGCGGTCAAGTCGCCGTTATAACCTTGTTTCAAGTTAACGCCTACTTCGCTGGCAGCTTCCATCTTGAAACGGTCGAGACCTTCGCGAGCCTCGGGCACAACACTTTTCGCCATGATTTCTTACACTCCTATTACACTAAATTCAACCTTGCGGTTGTTTGGTTTTGCGTTTGCAATGGTATTGTGTGCAGAGAATGTGACGATATAAGTGTTAGTTTTTCTCAAAAAAATCAGTTTTTTCCTCTTTTGGCATCGGTGACAAACAGCGTGCCGTTTTCAACATAAAATTTGATTTCATAGCCGTCAAACGACATACCGTATGTGCGGGTATCATCGTGATAGGAAGGGCGCGGGTCTTGTTCTAAAATGCGTATCAATGTTTCCCGCTTTTCGATTTGCAGATGGGAGGGGATTTCCACTTTTAAAGCGTAATCGGTGAGCGGTTGTGCGAAACCGCCGCTCGCTTCCGGTTTGCAATCGGCGTGGGGGAGATACGGTTTGATATCGTAAATCGGCGTACCGTCCATCAAATCCGCACCGTTCACCAACAGGCGCGGTGCGTTTTCCCCTTTCAAATCAATGCCTTTTAACTCCACACAGGATAAACCGATAGGATTGGGACGAAAGGGTGAGCGGGTGGCAAACACGCCCATGCGGGTGTTGCCGCCCAGCCGTGGCGGGCGCACGGTGGGGGACCAATCGCCTTGCGGATTGGCGGAAAATTCCCATAATAGCCAAATATGAGAAAAACCTTCCAAACCGCGTACCGCTGACACGTCCCGATAGGGCGGTAAAAATTCAATCACGCCGTCGGTGTCCACCAATCCGCTTTGGCGGGGGATACCGAATTTTTCAGGAAAATCGGTGTGAATAATTGCGATTTTTTTCATTTGTCGCACCCCTTTTGTCGAATGCGACGAATGGTACCGCCGCCTACGACGGTGTCACCATCGTAAAATACCACCGCTTGTCCGGGTGCTGCAACCTGCGGCGTATCCAATGTCACCAAAACGCCACCCTGCACAGCAGATACCGTTGCGGGCGTTTCGGGTTGATGATACCGTGTTTTGACCGTTACCCGTATGGGTGCTTTGAGGTTGTCAATGGCAATCCAGTTGACATCATCTGCAAATAAAGAGGTACAAGGCAATTGCTCTTTTGTACCGAGTGTGACGGTGTTTCTCACCGCGTTTTTGTCGATGACATACATAGGTTGTCCGAAAGCTACACCCAGTCCTTTTCGCTGACCGATGGTGTAGTGAATATGCCCTTTATGGATACCCAGTGTTTTGCCGTTTATATCCAGATAGTTGCCGTTTGGAATGGTCGTATGTGTATATCGTTTTAAGAAAGCGGCATAATTGCCGTCGGGAACAAAGCAAATATCCTGGCTATCGGGTTTACTCGCCATGGAAAATCCGCGTGCCGCCGCCATTTGACGGATTTCGCTTTTATGGTATTCGCCTAACGGAAACCGTGTATGTGCCAGTTGGTCTTGTGTCAGATGATACAGCACATATGTCTGGTCTTTGGACGCATCTACCGCTTTTTTTAATAAAAACCGTCCACTTTTTTTGTCCTTTTCCACGCGGGCATAATGACCGGTGGCAATCGCATCAAAACCGCGCGCTTTTGCCAGTGCAATCAGACGGCCGAATTTCATATAACGGTTACATTCAATGCAAGGGTTGGGCGTTTCACCGCACAGGTATCCGTCTGCGAAACGGCGCACCACTTCACGGTCAAAATCCCTGCTCAGTTGCAGGATTTCATGCGGAAAACCGAGCGTGGCGGCAAGTGCCGCCGCATCGTCCGCATCTTTGCGGGAACCGCATACATTTTCATCTTTTTCACCGCAATACAGTTGCATGGTGGCACCCAAAACTTCACAGCCGGCATCCAATAACAACGCAGCCGTCATGGCGCTGTCCACACCGCCGCTCATGGCAACTAAAACCTTTTCTTGCATAGTTCCCGTCCTTTGCAAATTGGAATTTGTTTGTCAACATTATAAAAGATTTTTGTGGAATAATCAATAGGCTCGGTTTGTAAATATTATTATTTACTTTTTTGCTGCGATGTGGTATTCTAATAAAAAAGTTTCATTTTTCGACAGGAAGGTGCATATACGCATGAAAAAATATATCGTCGTTTGTGTTGCGGTGATGCTGCTGTGCACGGTGTTTGGCTCGGTCAATGTGTTCGCGCAGGACGTTACAACCACTACAACCGATACTGACACTACTACCACTGATGTTGGTATCGCTACTACCACGACGGATACGGGTGACACGACCACCAAACAGGAGAGCACCACGACATCCGTCCCGGATACAGACGGTACCACTGCGGATGCACCCGGTGGGATAACCTCTGCGGAAACGAAATTGGTGATTATGGAAAAAGACGGTAAAGTTGCTGCACGGTTGATGACCACGTCCGGCGCACCTGCCGTCGGTGTTCCCGTGTCGCTGCAAATCGGTTCGACTAAAATGCCCGCTGTTACTACCGATGCGCAGGGATATGCCGTTTTTTTATATGCATTTCCGCGGGATGACACGTACATTTATTGCTCCAGCGAATTGACGTTGGTGGGCAACGTGTCGTATAAGGCTGCGGCTGCAGCAGTAGGCAAGAAGGGTGGCAACACTACTACCACTACAACTGCAACGGGAACTGTTACTACCGACAATCAGACCACAACCGCCGGTATGACCACTGTTTACACCGGCAAAGTAACAACCACAACCAAAAAAACGCAGAATACTGAAAAGCTGACAATGTATACCGCCACCGGCACCACCGGTAAAGAGGAAACCCATCTGACGGTGGATTTTTCCTTTGACAGCGGTATTTTGGATGCTTTCAAAGTGGAACAAAATGATTTTGCACAAACCGCTAAATTGTTGCTGACACCTGAATGTTATGCCGGGATGCTCGGAGATATAAACGGTGGGTTGGCGATGTCCGTAAAAATTTCGCAAGCAACGGTGACGGATGAACAGATTGCCGCCGCTATGACGGAGGATGCGGTATTATCGCTTGCTGACGCTGCCAATATTGAGCGTATGGTTTTGGATTTATCTTTGCAAATTCGCGATGCGCAGGATGCAGTTTTTTATAACGTTTCTAACGTGGCACAAGGTGAGTATGTTATCCAGTTGCCTATGCCGCACGCCATGCGCGGTGCGCAGACCATTGCCGTATCGGTGGTAACGGCGGACGGCGTTTCCAAACCGGTGTATGCACACATCTCGAAAGACGGCTTCTTCCGTTTTGAAACCATGTATCCCGTGGGAACGGTTGTCGTGATGGGAATTAAAGGGAGCGTTCTGGGCGCTTTAACCGGTCATGCTGTGGGTTGGGCAGTTACCTTCTTGGTTATCGGTTTGCTTTGTATCGGCGGTGCGGTGTTCCTGTATGTGCGGTACGTGCATCGTCCTAGGGCAAAAAAGTCCAAAACCACATCATCTGATGAGTCCCGCCAAAGCGACGTTGTGAGTGACTTCATGACGGAAATATCGTTTATACAACCGGATTTCTTTGATGCGGAAATGGAAGCCCCTGCCCCGTTAAAAGAGCAAAAAGCCCCGGATATTGATATTCCGTTATAACAAATAAAAACGCTGTACAGTCGACAGGCTGTGCGGCGTTTTGTTTGTGAAAAGAATTTTCGAAATTTACAAAAAACGCCTTTTATTTTGATGCAGAGTGTGCTACAATGGGCACATATCGGACAAAGAAGGTGAGTCGCTTGGAAAACGGTGCGTTTGCATATCCGAAAGTGTATTATTTTGAGCAGGGCAATCCGTACACCGGCAGTTACAAGGAAATGAATTATAAAATTGTGCCGCAAAAGGATACGGGTGAACTGTTGGTAACGGTATGGTACGGCTTGTTTTGCAGCACGGTTGCGCAATCTGTGGAGCAGCAGTGTTTTCCCATGACTGCACAGGGGTTGGAGCAAAGCCGTCAATATTTATGGGATACTTACTGTGCCTACTGCCGCGAGAAAGTGGCGGGTGTAAATTGACGCTTGCATTTCGCCGTCGGTTGTGGTAGAATGGTCGGCGGTATATGTGCGGGAGTAGTTCAGTGGCAGAACGTCAGCTTCCCAAGCTGAATATGCGGGTTCGATTCCCGTCTTCCGCTCCAAAAAATCCAAGTCTGTGGACTTGGATTTTTTTCATGCACATTATTCATTGACAATTCATATTAAAGTATATATAATTATTTATGTGTATGCTGGAAAATAGGGAGGTGTGCGCGTGCAACGGCTTTTAGTGGCAGGGCTGCCGATTGATATGGAGATGGGCGATGTCGCTTTTTTCTATGAAAGATATCCCGCGTATTTTGCACCCGCGGACAGCGCTGCTACTATGCGTATCACCGTTTCCACCGCAGAAGATATACAGCCTGCACATGGCGAGGAGGTATTGCGGTTTCGCAACGTAACGGTTGTGAAATTGCCGGACGGTAAGTATTGCCATTATATGCATTATAAAAATCCGGACAAGTTGTTTCAGTCTTGTGTGTATCAACCGGATTTTTCCGAAACGAATACCGTTATTGCAGGCGACCAATTGGAAGGGTTGCGTGCGGGTGATTGGGAACATTCGTATGCGGGTTTTGATTTTGCTTGCAGATTGGCAGTGCTGGGCGGTGCGGTGTTGCACGGTTCGGCGATTGCGTATAAAGGGTGCGGTGTGATTTTTTCAGCGCCGTCAGGGACAGGAAAATCTACCCATACGGGTTTGTGGAAAAAATGTTTCGGCGACGACGTGGAGCATATCAACGACGATAAACCCGCTTTGCGTTTTGAAAAAGACGGCATTCAAATGTACGGTACGCCGTGGAGTGGTAAGACCAGTTTAAATCTGAATAAGCACGTGCCGTTGCACGCAGTGGTGTTCGTCACCCGCGGCGAGCAGAATGCGTTGCGCCGTCTGGATTTTACGGAAAGTATGTGTCACCTGCAAAGTCAGGTAGTGCAACCGTATCATGATGCTAAAGTGGGGTCAATTCTGGCCGACCGTATGATAGAATTGGCACAGAGAGTGCCGGTTTACGTGATGACCTGTACGATGGAAGAGGATGCTGCCTATACGGCGCGCAACGCTCTGTTTGGCGAATAAAGGAGGATGTCCGATATGAAACTCAAAGAAGGATTTGTTTTAAAAATTGTCGGAGAAAATTATATCGTGGTACCGGTCGGTGCACAAACGGTGGATTTCCGTTGTATGATTACGTTGAACGAAACCGGTGCTTTTCTTTGGGAAGAACTGACAAAAGAAAGTGATGTAAATGCTTTGACGGCGGCATTGCTCGCGGAATATGATGTGGCTGAAGAACGCGCACGGCAGGATGTGGAAACATTCGTGCAAGCGTTGCGCGACAACGGCATTTTGGAGGAATAAGCCGTGGCACCTCAAGTTGTGCTCAGTAGTTTGGAAGAACTGTCTCCGGTGATGGAGAGTTGTATGGCCCAAGGTTCGCAGGTGGTGCTGACCGTTACCGGTAACAGTATGTATCCGTTGTTACGCCATCGGCGTGACCAGGTGGTACTGCAAAAAGCGGAAAAGGAATCCTTGCAAATAGGGGATGTGCCGTTATACCGTCGTGCAAACGGACAGTTTGTATTGCACCGTATTGTGGATTTGGGCGCTACTTCGTATACATTGTGTGGAGACGGACAATGGGAAAAGGAATATGGGATACCTTGCTCTGCTGTGGTTGCGGTAGCCGCCGGTTTTTACCGCAAGGGGAAATATATTTCCTGCCGTTCACGCTTTTATCGGTTGTATGTTAAATTGTGGATAGCAATTTTACCGTTGCGTCCGTTTATTTTGAAAGGGAGACGATTTGCTGCGCGTATTGTACATGCGTTGCGCAAACTGTTCACAAAAAAGGTTTGAATATGAAACAAACAACAACGCACAATTGGATATGGCAAATTGCACGTCGCTCTTTGGGCGGCATTGCGGTGCAGACTTTAGTGGGTGTGTTAATTTCACTGAGTTATGTGGCGTTTGCGTTGGTGTCACAGCGCGTGGTGGATATGGCTACCGGACAGATGCCGGGTGATATGTGGGCGCAGAGCGGGTTGCTTGTCGGCATCGTTTTGTTGCAGGCGGTGTTCGGTGTTTTCAACCATGTGTTGCAAGCGTATAATATCACCCGTATAGAGATGCGTATGAAAGAGCGGGTGTTTACGGCGTTATACCGCAAAAAATGGCAACAGGTGAGTGCGTACACCTCGGGTGATGTGTTGCATCGCTTGACGGGTGACGTCTCGGTGACTGCCGGTACGGTAGCAAGCTTGATTCCGCATATCGTATCTCTGTTTACCCGCTTGATTGCCGCACTGGTCGTGTTGGTGGTAATGGACAAACTGTTTACGGTTGTGGCGCTGACGGTAGGTGTGATACTTCTACTGTTCAGTCGCCTATACGGCGGTAAACTTAAGAAGTTACACAGGCGTTGTCAAGAATCCGAGGGGGATACGCGCTTTTTCATGCAGGAAAGTATTGAAAATTGGATGGTGGTGCAGGCGTTTCAAATGGTGCCGTTTATCCGCCGCCGTTTGCGTAATCTGCAATCCGTAAATTACAAATATCGTATGAAACGCAGTTATGCCAGCAGTTTTGCCAATATGGCGATGTATCTGTTGTTTACGGGTTGTTATTACATTGCGTTGGCGTGGGGTGCCTGGCGCTTGGCCAGCGGTATGATTACGTTTGGTACCTTGATGGCATTTTTACAGATTGTACAGCAGGTGCAAATGCCGTTTCGCAGTATGTCGGGTATTATGCCGCAGTATTACAATATGCTTTCTTCCGCGGAACGTCTGATGGAACTGGAAAATTTGCCGGATGAACCGCATGTTGCGATTGCTCCCGCAGCAAAATTCCGTAGCCTGAAAATGACGAATATCAGTTTTTCATATGACCGTGATATGGTGTTTCAAAATGCCAATTTTGCGGTGTGCGCGGGAGAGTCGATTGCCATTATCGGCCATTCCGGTATCGGCAAAAGTACATTGTTTAAAATGTTGCTTGGTTTTTTGGAGCCGGAAAGCGGCAACTTAGTATGTGAAACCAATGCGGGAGAAATACCCGTGGGTGCGGATACCAGACGGTATTTTTCGTATGTGCCGCAAGGGAATTTCTTGCTTTCGGGTACCATTAAGCAAAATTTGATGTTGTGCCGTGAAGATGCCACTGATGCGGAAATCTGGCAAGCGATGGAAGTGGCAGAAATTGCGGATACTGTCCGTGAATTGCCCAACGGCTTGGATACGATGCTCGGTGAAAGAGGTATGGGTTTGTCCGACGGGCAGTTGCAACGTCTGTCTATCGCACGTGGCGTGTTATACGGTGCGCCGATATTGCTGTTGGATGAGGCGACCTCTGCATTGGATGCTGAAACTGAACAGCGTGTTTTGACAAACTTGCGAGCATTACCGGATACTACTTGTATCTATGTTTCGCATCGCCCTGCTACTACTGCGGTTTGCGACCGTGTGTTGCGCATACAGGACGGCAGATTTGAGGAGGATTCCTTTGAATAAGAAAAAAGTGGGACGCATCCTGCTACTGGTGCTGATAATTGCTACGGTGTTGTTTATATTCAGTCACTCGATAGTGGGGAAGAATACTTCGCTCAATCAAAGCGGTACGGTACATACGTTTTTACAAAACATCTTGCAAACGATTGGTATACCGCTGGAACTCACTTCGCATACGGTGCGAAAGCTGGCGCATTTTGCTGAGTTTTTTGTGTTGGGATTAGAGTTGACGCTGTATCATTTGTGCGGGCACAAGCTTGTCAGACGCGATATATCCAACATTATCGGCTTCATTTTTACGGTAGGCTTTGTGGATGAAACCATCCAGATATTTTCTGCGCGTGGTCCGGCTATTGCGGACGTATGGTTGGATGCCGCGGGTGGTGTCACCGCCATGTTGTTGGTGTTTGCGTTGTATTATTTGGTAAAAGTTTGCCGTCGTAAAGGCGGTCGTCAGTATAAAGCATAAGATTTAAAAACAAAGTGTGGAGGCGTTTTATATGCAACAGTTAGATTTGCAGGTTATATACAGACTGCTGATTTCTAAGTGGAAATTGCTATTGATATTTGCTGTCATCGGTGCCATTCTCTTAGGCGCGGCAGCCAATTTCCTGATGGAGGAAAAATATGTTACCAGCGTGACAATGTATGTGTCCAGTTTGACCGACGCTATGCAGGATACGGGGGATAATATCTCGTACAACAATCTGCTGACGGCGGAAT
This sequence comes from Acutalibacteraceae bacterium, assembly GCA_045596565.1. GTDB lineage: Bacteria > Bacillota > Clostridia > Oscillospirales > Acutalibacteraceae > URNF01. The sequence goes on along the minus strand of JAZOCQ010000154.1, from coordinate 18,219 downwards.
GGTTGTCGTTGACATATGTAGACGTGCTGAAAAATCGCTCCACCATTGATAGAATATTGCCGTTGCTCAGTCGTCCCGTGACGGCACAAGAGCTTTCGGATATGATTTCATTATCCAGCATTGCCAATACGGCTATGATGCGCATTAAAGTAGTGGCAGATGACCCGAATTTCGCAGCAGAAGTGTGCAATGCGATGGCAGAACTGGCACCGCAAGTGCTTAACGACGTCGTGTCCGCCGGTTCGATAAAGGTGATTGGCAAGGCTTCGCCCGGTTCAAAAACCTCACCGAACGTATCGCGTATGACGACGCTTGGATTTTTGCTTGGCGCGGCGGCGGCGGCGGGGTATGTTTTGCTGCGACATCTGACAGACAAAACCGTTAAAACCACAGCGGCGCTCAAAGAGAATTTGAAGGTGCCTGTACTGGGTGTTGTGCCGCATTTTGAACAATCTGTAAAACCACGTAAAAAGGGAGATGGAAATGATGCGTAAAAAACGAGCCGGCAAATCGTATTTGTCTTATGCCAAAAATGACGTAGCCCTTGTGGTAGAAGCTTATAAAAAGTTGCGCGCGAATTTATTGTTCTCGCTTGCGCCCATTCAAAAGAAGATTATTATCGTATCGTCTCCCGAACCCAACGTTGGGAAATCCACTGTTTGCGGCAACCTTGCCGTGATGATGGCGCAGACCGGTAGTAAGGTGCTGTTGATTGATGCCGATTTGCGCAAACCCACTTTGCATCGTATGTTCCACGTGCTCAAAGGAGAAGGTTTGACTCGTTATTTGGCCAATCCGGACGATTGGCAGGCGTGCGTGAAAAAGGAAGTGGCGCCCGGCGTGGATTTGATACCGTCCGGTCCAATTCCGCCTAATCCTTCGGAATTGCTCGGTTCTAATCGTATGGCGACTTTGCTCGACACGGTTTCCGAACAATATGATTATGTGTTTATAGATATGCCCCCCGTGAACGTCGTTACCGATGCGTTGGTGTTGGCGGCGCGTGCGGCGGGCGTGGTGTTGCTCAGCCGGTATAATAGCACTACCTATGACGACTTGCGCGAAGCAACCGAAAGAGTGCAGAACGTGCAAGGCAATCTGCTTGGCGTCATTATCAATGACTATCGTTATGAAGCCGAGGAAGGACAACGGCAATATTACAGAAAACGGTATGGATATAAGTATGTGTATACGAGCAAACAAGAATCCTCTGAAGATTGATTGCCATACCCATATTTTACCGGGCATGGACGACGGCGCGCGGGATGTCCAGCAAGCAGTTGAAATGCTGACGCTGTCGCGCAAATACGGTGTGCAAACGGTGTTACTTACCCCGCATTATTTTGCGCATGCAGAAACACCCGCTGCTTTTTTGGGGCGGCGGGACGCCGCTTTGCAAACATTGCAATCGGCATACACCGAAGATGTGCCACGCTTGGTTATAGGTGCAGAGGTGCGCTTGGAAAAAGGGTTGTCCACCGCGCGTGATATTCAAAAACTGTGCATCGGCGAGTCGGCATATATGCTGCTCGAAATGCCGTATGCACAGCTGGATAATTGGATGATAGAAGAAATTGAAGCGGTGTGTTTTGAACAAGGATGCAAACCGATATTTGCACATTTACCGCGGTATGCCGCTTACTACAGTGACGAAGATTTCGCGGAACTCTATACCTTTCCCGATGCTTTGGTGCAGGTGAATACCGAGGATATGCTGTTTAAACCCGCCCGTAAACGGGTACGTCGGTGGATAGAGCAGGGAGTCCCGGTGATTTTTGGCAGTGATTGTCATAACTTGACTGACAGACGCCCGAACTTTGATGTGGCGGGTAGACATATTGCCAAATCAGTAGGCGGCATACAGTCGATTGAAAAGGCACATGCGATTGCAATGGCATTAGAATGGTTGTAAAGCAAAAGCCACAGAACTTTGTTCTGTGGCTTTTTTTGTTACCAATCGAATTTTGTGAGTTTTCCCATAGTGCGCATGGTGGGGTAGTTCCATTGTCGCAACACTTCATAAGCGCCCACTGCCACTGCGTTGGAGAGATTTAACGAGCGAGCGCTATCGTTATCAATCATTGGCAGTCGCACACACTGTTCCGGATTGTCGTGCAATAATTGTTCGGGCAATCCCGCGGTTTCTTTGCCAAATACCAGATAGGCGCCGTCGGGGTAGGACACTTCCGAATGAATTTTTTGTGCTTTGGTGGAAAAATAAAAGAAAGGTCCTTTATTTTTCTCGAAAAAATCATCTAAATTTTTGTAATACGTGATATCCAACAGATGCCAGTAATCCAAACCTGCGCGCTTTAATTTTTTATCGTCAATTTTAAATCCCATGGGCTCTACCAAGTGTAACCGTGCACCGGTGGCGGCACAGGTGCGGCTGATGTTACCGGTATTTTGCGGAATTTCGGGTTCTACCAAAACAATATTGAGGGTGGACATGGGGAACGCCTCCTTGACCATATACTATTTGGTGATTATACGACTTTTCTTGAAAAAAAGCAAGCAAACTCATAAAAGTATTTTGGAAGCACATACTAATGCCGGAAAGGAGGCATCTGTTATGAAAAATATGATGAAAATGGCGAAAGGCGTCGGTATTGGTATGGCTCTGGGCTGTGTGGCAGGGGCTATCGGCAGTTATTATCTATACGACAATCATAAAAGCGTAAAACGCAACATGGGACGCGCCCTGCGTTCGGTGGGCGATTTGGTGGATACCGTCACCGGCTTTTTTTAAAACAGGTACACCTCTCTGTGCATAGCAGAGAGGTTTTTTATCGGCAAAAAATACAAAGAAATTCTGAATTTTTTATTATAAACACTTTACAAATGCTTGTAAAAGCGGTAAAATGAACATCATATTCGTTTCGAAAGGAAGTACTGATGTTATGAAAAAAGTATATACCGGTAAAACCAAAGATGTGTACAGCTTGGATAATGGCAACGTGTTGTTGAAATTCAAGGATGATTGCACCGGAAAAGACGGTGTGTTTGACCCGGGCGAGAACACGGTGGGACTGACTATTGAAGGTATCGGTAAGGCAAATTTGCAGACTTCCGTTTACTATTTTGAAATGCTCAAAGCTGCGGGTATCAAAACGCATTATGTCAATGCCAATATCGACGATGCAACCATGGAGGTGTTGCCTGCAACCGTGTTCGGTCACGGTTTGGAAGTTATCTGCCGTTTGGTGGCTACCGGTAGCTTTATTCGCCGCTACGGTGAATATATCGAGGACGGCACCGTTTTGGAAGGCGGCTATGTGGAATGCACTTTCAAAAATGATGAAAAAGGTGACCCGCTGGTTACTGGTGAAGGTCTTGCCGCTCTGGGCGTGATGACCCCAGAAATGTTTGAAAGCATGAAAGAACAAACCCTCAAAATCACCAAAATTGTTGCGGATGACCTCAAAACCATCGGTTTGGATTTGTGGGATATCAAATTCGAGTTCGGCTATAACAACGGCGAGGTTATCCTCATCGATGAAATCGCTTCCGGCAATATGCGCGTCTATAAGGGCGATACCATTGTAGATCCGGTGGAACTCACCCGCCTTATCCTCAACAGATAATCTATTCAAGCACCCCGTCACAACGAAAGTTGTGGCGGGGATTTTTATTTCAAAATACTATTTTCGACAAAAATACTTATTTTTTGAAAACACCCATTGACAAACCAAAACATGTGTATTACAATATATAAAAGTGAATGTAATTCACAACAAAATCTTTTTCTACACACAGAGGTATATATGGTTGTATATACGTTGATAAAAGAAAAAATCGTGACCGATTATGGTGCGACTTTTTGTTGTTATGGTATGGCAGCATATCGTTTGCGCTTATGGGGGATACATTGTTGTTTGCGGGTGCGTGATATCTCTACCGACCGTAAATGGATGCGACGGTTGGCGTGGGACTGTACCCGCGGACAATTGGCGGTGGCACAGTTTATGGATGTACTGGAAGATAGATTGGAATGAAGAGGGTATTTGTATGCAAAATTGTTTCAAATACAGTAGGTTTCGGCAAGAGGATATGCTTAACAACTGCTCAAATGCTTGTCTAATATCGGCGATTGCCGCCTTGTTTGAGCGAGATGAATACTTATTTGAACGGGATGTGCATGAGGTCTCCATCAATCATCGGTTGGCAAATTATGTAGAGTATTACTTGCAACAGCAAACCGAAAACCCCTTGCTGTTTGCGGAAATTGAGTATAATCGCTTGTATCGGTTTGACTTGCATGACGGCAGTGGACAAATGTCTTTTTTGCAAGAATTACCGGATTTGCTGGAAATTATCGAAATGGGGAAATATGTTCGTCCTGACATTGTCATCCATGAGCGTGGTCGGCGTAATTTGTGCTGGATAGAGGTAAAAATAGGGGAAAATATCGGTGTTTGTGAATATGATAAACGGAAATGCTATTTGGCGTGCAGACAGTTTGATTTTGAACAGGCGGTTTCTTTACTTATCAATTACAGAGCAAAGTCGGTTACCCTACACACTTTTAATAAGTATACGGATGATATACTGGTGGATACCGTTTCGCTGAAAGGGTACCCCAAAATCGAGAGCAGTGTTTGGGGAAAATACCGTGGAGGCGTATACGTTTGAAGTGAAAAATGAAGAGCGAAAAAGTAAAATCGACAAGTTTCGATAGAAACTTGTCGATTTTTTGGTGGAGCACAACCCACTGTGTACGAACCCTTGGGGTTCGTCTGTGTGCGTTTTGGTGGAGCCGAGGGGAGTCGAACCCCTGTCCGAAAACCACTTGATACAGCTTTCTCCGAGTGCAGCCTCATCTTTTGGAATTCCCCTCACAAATCGCCGATAGGCAGGCTATTTGCTACGGTAGCCACTACGTCGTGACGGGGAGGGTGGCACCTTCCCGTTCACGTTCACCACTAGTCGACGCCTTTATCCCAACCGTGGTACTTCGGGTAAAGACGGGCGGCCTAATTAGGCTGCCAGAGCAACAGTATTGTTGTCGTTTAATTTTAAAGTTTGCAGGTTTTAAAGCGGGCCCGCACCGCTACTCGCTTACCGTACCTCACAATCCCCGTCGAAACCTTTACGACCCCATGTAGAATGTGTGATACCTTGCATCGCTATTGTATCATGTTTCGCATTTTTGTCAATAAAAAATGATTTCCAAAAAAGTCTTTTATTTTTTATAAATATGTGTTATAGTAAAATATAGTATATACAAAAGGAAAGGACTGTATGCATATATGGCAGAAAACGGTTTTTTCAAAACAGTATTCCGAGGCTTTAAAAAAGAGGACGTTTTAGATTATATAGAATCGTTACATACCACGCATTGTGAGGAAGTTAATACGTTGCAGGAAGAACTGACTGTATTGCGCGGCGAGAAGGACGCGTTGGAAAAAGAGGCGGCTTCTTTGCGTGAACGAGCGGCACAAGCCGATGCGGTACAAGCGGCGCTTACAGATGCCACTGCGCGATTGGATGCCGCAAACGAGCAAGTAACAGCGCTGCGTGAAAAATTTGCGGATGCTCAAAAACGATTGCAGGAATGTGCGCGTTTGCAGGATGAAAACGTATTGCTCAAAGGACAACTGCAATTGCAACAGGGTGAGCTGGACACTTTTAAAAAGATGTTTGAAGACAGCCGTGACGCGGTGGCGTTTGTGAAAAAGAACGTCAATGCCCGTATGGACGAAAGCCGCAAGCAAACCGAGCGCGCTTTATCGGAGGTGCAACAGGTAACGGCGCAACTTTCCGCAGAACTGGAAAAACTGCGTGTGCGTACCGCCGCTATTCAAAACGATGCGATTGCGGCACATGAAAAGGATGCCGCCGCGCTGGCAGAATGGTTTTATCGGTTTGACAATCGCGTGTCTTCAGACACCGAACGTCACTTTTTTCGATAAGCCGCCAATGAAACCGCGTGCGGTTTCGACGTATAAAGGCGGCGGTTCCGAAAGACAAAGCGCCTCCTCGAGAGGTATTGGTGCCTTGCTGGATGCAATCGGCAACTGGTTATTGGGTTAAAAATGTCAAGCGTTGCATACACTTGACTGTAAAATAAAGGAGTTGTTACATATGCCCGAATTGAAGTATGAAATTGTAAAAAACTGCGGTGTGCTGTCCGAATCCGCTAAGGGTTGGACCAAAGAAGTTAACTTGATTAGCTGGAACGACCGCGCCCCCAAATACGATATTCGCGAATGGTCCCCCGACCACAGCAAGATGGGTAAGGGTGTCACGTTGTCCCCCGATGAAATCATTTTGCTGCGTGATTTGCTCAACGAGATTGATTTATAAGCAGAAAGGGTGTCAGCATGGCGCTTATTGAGGTTTTAAAGGCTGTCGTACAGGGTATACTGCAAGGTATCACCGAGTGGTTACCTATCAGCAGTACCGGTCACATTTTGTTACTGGATGCCGTGTGGAAAATGCAGGTATCGGCGGATTTCTTTGATGTTTTCAAGGTGGTTATCCAACTCGGCTCGATTTTAGCGGTATTGGTGTTGTATTTCCACAAACTCAATCCTTTCTCGCCGAAAAAAACCTCGGTGGAGAAAAAAGACACGTGGGTGCTGTGGTCCAAAGTATTGGTCGCCAGTATCCCCGCCGCCATTGCGGGTCTTTTGCTGGATGACATTATTGACGAAAAACTGTCGGTGCCGTTGGTGATTGCGCTGGCACTGGTGGTATATGGTGTGGCGTACATTTGGATGGAATCCCGCAGTCGTGAGGCAAAAGTGACCGCGCTTTCCGATATGAGCTATAAACACGCTTTTGCTATCGGCGCCTTTCAAATGCTGGCTTTAATTCCCGGCACTTCCCGTTCGGGTTCCACCATTTTGGGTGCCACTTTGGTCGGTGCTTCCCGCACCATTGCGGCGGAGTTTTCCTTCTTTATGGCGATACCGGTGATGCTGGGCGCCAGTTTATTGAAAGTGCTCAAATTTGTGATGGACGGTCTATCCTTTACCACGATGGAATGGCTGTTGCTGGCGGTAGGCAGCGTGGTGGCGTTTATCGTTTCGGTTCTCGTCATTCGTTTCCTTATGCGCTTTATTCAGAAAAATGATTTCAAGCCGTTTGGTTGGTATCGCATCGTATTGGGTGCGGTGGTCTTGCTCTGTTGGGCATGCGGCTGGCTGTAAAACACACAACACCCGATGCCGTTTGACATCGGGTGTTTTCGTTAAAAGGGGTTGACGCAGGATGACGAAAATTATAGCATTGTGTTTGTGCTTGTTATTGTTAGTCGGGTGTACCGTACCGTCTGCTACACATAGTGTTTCTGTTACTGAGCAGAGCGTTACCGCAACCACTGCTACCACCACAACAATGACAACCACCACTGTTGCGAGCACAACCGTGCCGACGACCGTAAAGACCTTGGGGTCGGTGGAAAATACGGTACGTGCCCGGTTGCAGGATAGCCACGTCGCGGATATATATCGTGACAGTTATCAGAGCATTTTCGGTCGATTGACCGAAAATGGCTTTTTACAGGAATCCCTGACAGGATTGTATAAGGGCGAATATGTGCGGTCTATCGGCGCATTTGCTATTTTGGCCGATAAGGTGGGAGAAACGGCTGCGGCGGGGAAAGCACTGCGCTTTGTCACCGACGTTATGCAGGAGAAAAACCTACAATACGTACCGTTTACCATTTCTGCCGACCGCGCGACCGTGCGCACCGAAGATGAATTAGACGGACGCGCACATTTTGTGTTGGGATGGGCGTTGTATATTCTCAAAAGTAAAGACACCGCCTATTTTGACGAAACGTATGCATTGATGAAACGTGAAGCAGATGCTTTTTGCTCAGATACCTATTTTTATGAGAATGTAGGTTTGGTACGCAACCGCCGTTTTACCCATACAAGACTGTATAACGGCTCGGATTATGTGGATGTTTTCGATATTCTCACCAACAGTTTTGTAGCGGCGGCGTTGGAAAAGATGGTGGCGGTCGCAAAGCAAACCGGGAAAGACGTGGATATGGTGTTGTGGCAAAGTACATTGGATAAGTTGCAGGCGGGTATCCGACAAAACCTCACCCGCGAAGTGAACGGCAAGACGGTATACTTAGAGCAACTGTATTTTAACGGTGGCAATGCCACCCCCGAAAACGGTGTCAGTTGGGTATGCTTATCTGCCTTTGCGAGCGGGTATAGTGGATTGGATGCGCAAATTTTGCAAAACACTGCCGCCTATACACGTGAAAAATTATGGCAACGCACCCAAAACGGCGGGTATCTCGCGGTGGAATGCAGTGCTTCCGGTACCGTGAAAGATTGGATACTGGGCAAAAGCGTCGGTTGGGATATTACTGCCGCCGCGATGGCGGGGGATATGTTCCATATTAACGACACGTTCTCGTTTTTGAACAGCACCCATCAAGGTACCATTTATATGGAAAAAATGAAGAAAAACGGCGATGCATGGAAAACGATTGATGCCGGTAATGCGGAACAGGTGATTTGGTTTTTATATGGTATAGCAACCTTGCGTGAACAGCTGGGAGTATAACGTGATAAAAATACCCCTCTTTGTCCATACTGTAATGGAAAGAGGGGTGTTGTATATGGCGGGCAGTTGTGCGATTGCAAAAGCGCATCGTATGGAAATTTGTGTGATGCAGTTGTGGACATACCTTTGTTGGTTATTGCCGATAGCGGTGGAATTTTTGGTGCGGCGATTTGTACTGCTCACGCCAACCATGCAGACGGCATTGTTGTGTGGGAGTTTGCTTTTCAATCGGGTGTTGGTATCCTGTGCACACGCGGGGTATTACGCAGCAGCAAAACGTGCCGCGACGCTCACGGCATCACCCTCTCAAAACACCTGTGTGATGGAAAATTTGCATATTGTGTGGGAAGGCAGAACCTTACTGCAATGTTTTTTTGGCGTCTATCGGCATCCGCTCACCCATATCAAATCCCAACTCCGTTGGGATGTGTGGCGTTTCGTGTTGTATGCGGCGGCACTGTTTCCGGCCCTGTTTATAGTAGCGTGGGGTGCGCGGGAAGAAACAGCTGTTGTGAAAGTGTTGCTCTTGGGCATTGGTATTTTATTGGCGGTTCTGGGTGTGTTAGTGGTGTGGATTGTCGTGCGGCGACTGGAAACTGCAGTAGTGGGCGGTTTTCCCATTTCTAGTGGTTTTTATCTCTCGAAAGGTTGGAGCGGGCAACTGTTACATTTACACTTTGGTAGTTTTTGGTTGGCGGGCGTACCGTTTTCGGTTACGCGTTTTGCTGTATGTGTTGAAATTATACGGCGTGTTCGTCGTCATGCCACTATGCCGACGAAAAAGCACGTGTGGGCAATTCATACGCGTGTTACTTGATTTTTGATACAAAATACGATATACTATGTGCAATACAAGTTTCGGAGGTTGTTATGGCACTGCGGAAAGAAAAACCTGAAGCAATTGAGTTGTATAAAAAGTCAACGGTAATATTTGCGTTTATAACGGTAGCGCTGTCTGCTCTGATGGAAATCACATCTTTATTATTGGCGTTAGTGGCTGTGGCGTTGGCGTTGCCGGCTGTTTTTTTATGGAAATATACGGCTGCGCGCGTGGCTACACGTGTGTTGACGGTACTTTTGCTTGCCGCTTCACCGTTGTTATTAGTAGCCATAGCTGTCTTTGGTAGTTTCCAGACGGAGTATCTGGCTACGTTGGTTTGTATGCAAGCGGCGTTGCCCATGATAGCCGTAGCGGCAAGTTACGGCAAGAAAAGTGATATTGTGTTGTTGCAGGTGACCGGCGTACTGCAAGCAGTGGCGGCCGGATTATTTTGCGCATACATACTTTCGGTGCAAAAGTGGGTCGTGTTGGCGTTGTTTGCCATTGATGCGTTGGTGATGTTGGTACTACCGTTTATGGCGCACGGCGTTGCACATTTTTGCGAAAACAAAGCATAAAAAAACTGCCTTTCGGCAGTTTTTAAAGATGCGTTATTGTCCTTGCATATAGGTTTCTGCGTTGCGCAACAAGTTGAGCAGAGATGTGGAGAACATGGGATATTGCCGTGCAATATCATCCGGAAGGATATCCGGTAAGTCCTCCGCTTTTACGCCTTCCAGACCGCTTACGTTCTTACCACGCGCCAATTCACCGCTGCGGGCGATGGATTTGCTGATTTCTGCAATAGCGGCAGATTGGAATAAGTATTTATCCACCGAAAACATGGCGGACGGATTTTTGGGGTTGGCAGCATAGATTTGTCTGAACAGTGCGTATACCGTCAGGGTGAGTGCTGTCGATACATCGGTAGTGAGTGCTTTGTTGTTGCATTTTTGCAACATATCAAATAGAATGTGCAGAGAATTGACAACCAGTTTTTTATTGAGAACCGGCAGTACGCCGCCTCTTAAACGGCTGTCCTGTATCGAGGGGTCGTTTTCCGGGATATCATCTACTGCAATCATCGCGCCGCTTTTATCAGCGGTGCGGCCCAGTAGGTAGTCACAAGAAACGCCGTAGTAATCGGCGACACGCACGACAAAATTCAAACCGCATTCCCGAATACCTTTTTCGTAGTGGGAGAGTAACGCTTGCGAAATACCGAGGTCCGCAGACGCTTTTTTCTGGCTGATACCTTGCTCTTTACGCAAAAGGGTAATCAGCCGCGGGAATGTACTGTTCATGGGGAATCCTCCAAATGGTTTTTAAAAAATTACAGTGAGTTTAATTATTATATAACAAATGATACCATTTGTAAATCGTCAAATTGCAACAATTAGGAGGAAATTTTGATGAAAACTTACAAAATTCACCTCATTCGCCACGGACAAACCGCCGCGAACGCAGAAGGGTTATACATAGGGCGCACCGATTTACCGTTGTCGCCGGAGGGGTTAAAAGAACTCTTAACCCTAAAAGAAGAGATGGAATATCCCGGTGCCGCACGGTTTTTCACTGCGCCGCTCAATCGTTGTAAGCAGACGATGAAGGTGTTGTATCCGCAAGCGCAATTGGAAGTGGTAGAAGGATTAACCGAATGTGATTTTGGCGAATGGGAAGGCAAAAGTATTGCGCAACTTAAAAACAGCGCCGCTTTTTTGGAATGGATGGAGGGCACTTGCCAAACCATTCCGGGCGGCGAGTCCACCGAGGCGTTTCGCGGGCGGGTAACCGCGGCTTTTGAGGCGGTGGTGGAAGAATTGATGCGCAGCGGAGATACCGAGGCGGTTATTTGCACCCACGGCGGTGTCATCATGATGTTGATGATGACTTATGCGTTACCGAAATTACCCATGGGGGATTGTGTGGCGAATGCAGGTAATGGATTTACATTGCGCATCACACCTTCCTTGTGGATGCGAGAGCCGATAGCAGAAGCACTGTGCATCATTCCTTGGGAAAAACAAAAAACGGAATAAATGTAAAGCGGTTTCGCCATAACGGCGAAACCGCTTTTTTTTATGTATCGTCTGACAGGTCGGCCACCGTGGTTGTGGTTGCTTGCGATTGTGCGATAGTGGTATCCACGGTGGTAGTAACCTGCGTGGTCGTTGTATCGTCGGTGGGGGTACTGCTGTCAGTGGTTGACGGTTGCATATCGGTGGTGGCAGAGGTGGGGTTTGTGGTTGTTTCTGCCTTAGTGGTGGTCGTGCTTTGTGTATTGGTAGTGGTGCTTTGCGTCTCGGTGGCGGTGGTGTGCTTGGTGACGATGTGTTGTTGATTTCGCACCCACGCGCGCGGCATAATCACCGTTTGGTTTTTGGTGACGGTTAAGGTTTCTTTTTCGCTCGCCGCATCCGACTGACTCAGTCGTTTACCTACTACCACAAAGGTTGCGCCGTCAAATCCGTACGTCTTTTCCGCTTGGGTCACCAATACAAGCAGATGGTCGTCGGCATTGACGGTGACGTTGGTGTTGAATAAGGAACGTTTGCGGATTCCCGCAATGTGGTCGGTAAACGCCGTTTCGTCTTCAAATGCGGTTTGGTTAAACGGAAATGCGTTGACCTCTTGCGGGTCGATGACCATAACGGCAAACAGCTCCCATTGTTCAGCCGCATACAACGTGCTCATTTCTACTACCGCGTGTTTTTTGAAAAAGGAGGCTTCGCGGTAGGACAGTAAATCCGAGAACATCTGTCCGTCTCCCGTATTGTTACCATAGATGACCAAAACCTTGTCCTGCTTATCGGTAGCACCCAAATGGTTATTGGTATCGAAGTATGGTACGCCGTAGGCAGACGACTGCTGACGGAAATTGTGGTCAGCATAATAATTACTGCCGGCGTTTTTCATCACGGGATAGTTGATGCCGGTATTGGCAATACGTATCCAACCACCTATGTCGGCGTTTTGCAGCGCCAACGAGGAAAAACGCGGAAGAATAGTATGGGGGTCAAAGGACGTTTGTGTTTGGGATTGTTCGGTGGTATACATATTTTGCAGGTCGCTGTATAATGAGCGGTTTCCGCTTTCTGAAAACAGTTGATATCCGCCGGATACGATGCCTGTCAATACGCACAGCGCGGCAAAAATGCCGCCCATTTTAAACGCTCGCTCTTTGAAGGAGTCGCCTTGCCACGGCAAAACGGTGGCCAAAAAGCGTTTGCGCTGATGGGTAGCCGGTTGTTCGGGGATGACCACTTGTGCTTTTTCCGATGCCACAATCGGTATACTGCCCGCCATCATCAGCGGGAAATTTTCTGCATATTGTAACACCAAAGTAAGAGCGGCCAACACGGCGGCGTTGCGAATGTTGTCGCGCGTTTGTACGCCTTCTTGTTCCGGTAATCTCGTCAGCCAAACGCGCTGCTTGTCGGCAAGTGCAATGTGTACTGTGCCCACGGGTTTTCCCTCGCTGGGCGCGGGGCCCGCTACACCGGTGATGGCGACGCCTATATCCGCGCCGCTTTTACGGCGCACACCGTCTGCCATAGCGGCGGCGGTTTCAGAACTGACAGTGCCGTGCGCTTCCAATATGGCGGCGGGCACCTCTAAGAGTTGTTGTTTAATAGTGGGAGAATATGCCGCAATTCCGCAACCGAACACGGCAGATGCGCCTGCTATCTCGGTGATGGCGGCGGACAGTAGACCGGCAGTGCAGGATTCTGCTGTGGAAATAGTAAGTGTTTTTGCACATAAAATGTCTACCACTTTTTGCGCGGTTTGATGAATGACAGCAGATACTGTTTGTGCCATACTGCTTCTCCTTTCACTGAAAATAGTTAAATTCTTATAACACGCACGTCTGCCAACGCTTCCTCTACCAATCCGTCAACGTCTAACACGCTTTCCGCTTTGGCAACGGCGTCTACCTTGGGACGTGTGCAGGGGTGGCGCGGTGTAAATACGGTACAGCAATCCTCAAACGGTTGAATGGAAATATCAAACGTGCCGATTTTACGGGAAATACGAACGATTTCTTCTTTGTCCATACCAATAACCGGACGGAACATCGGCAGGTCGGTGACGGCATCGGTACAAGCGAGCGCGGGAATGGTTTGGCTGGCGACCTGTCCGACGCTTTCACCCGTGATAAGTGCGCCGCAACCTTGTGTTTTGGCGATACGACAGGCAAGCCGCATCATAAATCGCCGCATAATCAGCGTGAAATATTCCTCGGGGCAATTACGCTGGATTTCTTCTTGAATATGGGTGAACGGCACGATATGCAACGGAATACGTCCCGCATAGGTGGAAACCTGTTTTAAAAGGTCGATAACCTTTTGCTCGGCGCGTTCACTGGTGTACGGAGGAGAGGCGAAATGAATGCCGGTCAGTTCAATACCGCGTTTTGCCATCATATAAGCGGCGACGGGAGAGTCGATACCGCCGGAAATGAGAATACCGCATTTACCGCCGGTACCTACCGGCATACCGCCCGCACCGGGTAGTTGCGGTGCGTGCACATACGCGCCAAAATCACGGATTTCCACATACACCGTAATATCGGGGTTGTGCACGTCCACACGGAGATGCGGGTAATGTTCTAAAATTTTACCGCCGATTTCGCGGCTGATTTCAGGAGAGGTAAAGGGAAATGCTTTGTCGGCACGTTTGGACTCTACTTTAAAGGTGGAAGCACCGTATAATTCGGTTTCGAGATACCCAATGGCGGCTTCTCCGATGGCGTTCATATCTTTTTCGGTGACGCAAGCGCGGGAAAATCCCGCAATGCCGAACACGCGGGACACCGCGTCCACAGCCGCATCCAAATCCGCGTCGGGGGTGGTGGGCTCAATATAAATGGTGGACTGTGCTTTGCGGATGGTAAACTGTCCGAGTTTGCGCAGACGATATCGCAGATTTTTCACGAGAACGGCTTCAAAAGTACCGCGGTTTAAACCTTTGAGTGCCAACTCTCCGTTTTTTATCAGTAAAATTTCTTTCAAAGTAGTATTACTCATCTGGAGTCCCTTCTGTTTGCAAAGTTTCGCTTTCGGTGGTGGTTGTAGTTGTTGAGGTGGTCGTTTCTTCTTGTGAGGCGGCAGTGGTTTGTTCTTCTGTGGTGGTAGTTGTAGTTGCTTCTTGTTCAGTGGGAGTCGTTTGTTGTTCAGAGGGGGTTGTTTGTTCGCCGGCAGTGGTTGTAGTAGTCGTTGTCGTTGTAGAATTTGCGGCAACGGTCTTACCGTTAGTAGCGGCAGTAGTAGAAGAAGCAGTAGTGGTGGTACGGTTGTTGCGCACCGATGTTCTGTAGGAAGGTATGCTGGTGGTTTTATTTCCTCTCTTTGTGGTTGTTGTTCTGTTGCCGGAGGTGTTTTCCGTATCGTCAGAGTCCTTGGTGGTGGTAGTTTCCGCGTCAGTGTCGTCGGTCAGAGGAGGAGTGGTCACACCATTGTCCTCTTCTCCCAACATATAGTCTTTTTCCGTGTAATACGCGTGGGGGGACAGTTGATGCGCGGCATACCAAGCGTACGGCATAATCACGTCTTCATTTTGCACGATTTTGTTGGTATTCATCAGCAAATTTTCGCCTTTTTTGACGCGTCGCGCCACGATGACCAATCTGCCGTTGCTGAGTTTCACCTGACTTTTATTGGTGCAGGTGGATAAAATCAGCAGTTGGTCATCACCGCTGACGGTGACGGGATAATCATACATAGAGCGTGCACGTAAATTGTTGACATAATCGAGAAATTCTTCTTCTGAGCCGAACGCGGTGCGCAAATAGGGGAAATAGGTGTCATTTGTAGCGTCTTCATCAGACACAAATACCGCAAACACCTGGTAATATTGGTTACCGTACAGTGTGTTGAGAGAGATGTTGGTTGCGGCGCGTGCGCGGTAGAGATTGTTTACCAGTTTGTTCAAACCCGCGAACATCGCACCGCTTGTCATGTTGTGGCCGTAGATGATGCTGACTTTGTTATCGACATCTTTGGAAATGACGTTGCTCGCATCAAAGAACAGCGTGCCGGAACGACTTCTTTTGCCGTCGAACGAGCGGGATAGATACGTACTGTTATTGTTGCAATGTACCACCGGCAGATTGATATCCAAAAAAGCATCTGTATCGGTGGATGTAAACGTCAACCAACCCGCGATGTCGGGGTTGACGTCGTATAACCGACGGAAAGACAGTTGCATCCCGTCGGGATAGTTATTGGCGTTAGTGGTTGTATCGTCCGTTGGTTCGGTATACAGTGATGTATAGTATTGGTTACTGTTCTCTACTTGTTTTGGCTCAATGACCATGTAAAAACTCAAAAAGCATAGGGAAACAATGCATAGCGGCAAGCAGACCAAAACTACGCATTTGCGTATTTTTTCAGTAACGCTATCTGTTTTAGACGGAAAAAGCCGGCGCAAATGTTCACCGAAAGTCCGAGGCTTGTCCTGTTCCTCTTGGTTGGCAGTGGTATCCTCTTGTGACGGGGCAATCACTTCCAACTCCGTATAATCCGGTTGCTCGTCATCCAAAGGAAAAATCAGTGGCACATCGGAGAAATCGGCGTCCAAGGTATCTGGTAATTTCGGTAACGATTTTTCATCGAGCTCTTGTTCATGATATTGCGTATCCGACGGTACGGTTTCTTCCTGTGGTTTTTTCAGCAAGTCCCATACGTCTTGTTCCGTCTCGGAATATTCTCTTTTGTCAAAATCACGATTCATAACCGGAAACTCCTTTTTTTCTTGCAATAGATTGAATAGCCAGCGCAAGGGTATCGGCAAAGGCGTCGATATCCTCTGCAGTATTGGTATGACATAAGCTGACGCGGATAGCGCTGTCAATTTCCGCTGCGGGCAGACCCATAGCGGTTAGCACCGGACTTTTTGCACCTTTCGCGCAAGCAGAACCGCTGGACACGAAAATGTTGCGTTCGGACAAGAAGTGCAACACTGTTTCACTGCGCAATCCTACCGCAGACAAGTGTATGATATACGGCACGCCGTCTTGCGGCAAATGCAGTACAACGCCATCCAGCGTTGTTAAGCGCTGTACCAAACGGTCCTGTAAGGTCTTAAAAAGTTCTGCTTGTGCAGATACGGGCGGCAGCGCTTGTACCGCTGCACCGAAAGCGGCAATCAGTGGTGTAGCCTCGGTGCCGGGACGCACACCGTCTTGTTGTTTACCACCCAGCAGTAACGGTTTCATCCGTGCGCCGCGCCGCAAATATAACGCACCGCAACCTTTCGGGCCGTGCAGTTTATGCGCGGAAACGGTCATGGCATCCAGTTGCCACTTTGCGCCATATAACGGCAGTTTGCCCGCGGCTTGTACGGCATCGCAGTGAATGAAAGCGAGCGGGGCGCGTTTGCGAATGAGCGGGACTGCCAGTTCGGGATGGAACCGTGCGCCCGTTTCGTTATTGACCAACATTACCGATACCAAAATGGTGTCCTCTCGGCAAGCGGCGGCAATTGCCGCGGGTGTAATACAGCCGTTTTGGTCGGGCATAAGTCGTGTGACTTCAAATCCTTCTTGTTCCAGCAAGTCGCACGCTGCCGCAATCGAGGAATGTTCCACCGCGGTGGTGACGACGTGTTTGCCGCGCCGTGCAAGTGCTCTGGCGGCACCCAAAACAGCGGTGTTGTTTGCCTCGGTACCGCCCGAAGTGAAATATACGTCGCGGGCGGGCACCCCCATCATAGAGGCAACCGTTTCTCTGGCGGCGTTTATTTCTTTTTCCGCTTCAAATCCTAAACGGTGCAAAGAGGAGGGGTTGCCGTAACATTCCTGCATCATATGTACCGCTTTTTGTGTCGCTTGCGGGCACACGGCGGTGGTAGCACTGTTGTCTAAATAGATGATTTTCAAGCATACAACTCCATAATCCATAATTAAGTACAGTATACACGAAAACAGCTTTTATGGCAACTATAATTTTTTTATAAAATATGTAAGAAAATTAACGGAAAGTTTTGCATTTTTTGCAGATATATGTTATACTGTTTTAGATAGTACCATGCGAAAGTGTTGGGAGGTGAAAACATGGTCATTCTCGGCATTGACCCCGGCTATGCAATTGTCGGTTGGGGTGTCATTCAATACGAGAGAGGCAGGTTTTCACCGATTGATTTCGGGGCCGTTATTACCAAGGCGGGAACGCCGTTTCCGGCACGTCTGGAAAAAATTCACAACGACCTTGCGGCGGTTATCGAACGCTATCATCCCGACGTGGCGTCGGTGGAGAAATTATATTTTCAGAACAACCAGAAAACTGCCATTGAGGTAGCGCAGGCACGCGGGGTGATTTTGCTCGCGTTACAGCAGGGAGGCGTGCCGTTTTATGAGTACACGCCGTTGCAGGTGAAAAGTGCCGTTACCGGTTACGGACAAGCTCAAAAACCGCAGGTAATGGAAATGACCCGCCGTTTGTTACGGCTCAAAGCGGTGCCTAAACCCGACGATACCGCTGACGCGCTTGCGATGGCAATTTGCCACGCACAGTACGGCGGCTCGGCGGTGAAAAATTCTTTGCTGGAAATGCGAGGGAAAAGGATATGATATACAGTGTGCGCGGTAAATTGACCCACGTAGAACCGAAACTGGCGGTGGTAGAATGCGGCGGTTTGGGTATGGCTTGTCAAATCACCTTTAACACAGCCAGACAACTGCCCGCTGTGGGCAATGAAGTGATGCTGTATACCACGCTCAACGTCCGTGAGGATGCGATGGAGTTGTTCGGTTTTGCAGATAAAAATGAATTGGCATCTTTCAAGATGCTCACCACTGTGTCGGGAGTCGGACCGAAAGTCGGTATTGCGATTTTGTCTGAATTGACCCCCGAACAGGTGGCGCTGGC
>JAZOCQ010000153.1:0-2083 GCA_045596565.1 Acutalibacteraceae bacterium | reverse complement strand
TAAGGGTGAAAACGGCTTTGGATACGACCCGCTGTTTGTGACCGTGGAATATGACGGCAAAACGTCGGCGGAAATTTCGGATGCTGAAAAAGACGCTATCAGCCATCGTGGCAAAGCATTGCGTGCCTTTGTGCCGCAGTTGCAGGAATTTATCAAAAAGTATGGAAAGTAAGGATAGTATATATGGAATTAACGAGTAAACAACGCGCATTTTTGCGCGCAAAGGCAAATCCGTTGCAACCTATTGTATACGTGGGAAAAGGCGGTATTGCGGATACGCTGGTCAAACAAGCAGACGATGCGTTGGAGGCTAGAGAGTTAATTAAAGGCAAATTGCTGGAAACCGCACCGCTCACTGCAAAGGAAGCTGCGGCACAGATTGCCGATGCCGTTAACGGCGCGGTGGTGCAGGTGGTCGGAAGAACCTTTGTGTTATACCGTCCCGCAAAAGAACCCGTTATCGTATTGCCCCGCGCATGAAGATAGCGCTGTTCGGCGGCACCTTTAATCCG
This sequence comes from Acutalibacteraceae bacterium, assembly GCA_045596565.1. Lineage (GTDB taxonomy): Bacteria > Bacillota > Clostridia > Oscillospirales > Acutalibacteraceae > URNF01. The sequence continues at coordinate 1,571 of JAZOCQ010000153.1, read as the reverse complement.
ATTCATACCGCGCATTTGCGGATGGCGGGTATGTTGGCAGATGAACTGTCGTTGGATAAGGTGCTGTTTATGCCCACTTTGGTTCCGCCACATAAATTGACAGCGGATATGGCATCTGCGGCGAATCGTTTGGAAATGTGCCGTTTAGCGACTGCTTGTGACCCGCGTTTTGAGGTGTCTGACTTGGAAATCACCCGCGGCGGCGCGAGTTTTACGGTGGATACGCTGACAACACTTACCGCACAGTACCCGCAAGATACGTGGTATTTGCTTGTGGGTGCGGATATGTTTATGACGCTGGGTACGTGGTATCGTTTTGAGGAAATTCTGCGCTTGGCAACGGTGTGTACGGTGCCGCGCGCGGATATTTCGGCGGATATGTTGCGACAATATGCCAAAACGCAGTTGCCCGGCGATACCCGCTTTTATGTTGCGGATACACCGGTGGGGGATATTTCCTCTACGGCTGTGCGTGACGGGATTGTGAACGGTAATATTGCACATGTGCCGCAAGAGGTTGCAATGTATATCCGTGAAAATGGATTATACGGGCAGAAAAAATCGCTCACCTTGCGTGAAATGGAGCCGCATTTTATTGAGATTATCCGTAAACGCGAATCGGATTATCGTTTCCTGCATTCTTTGGAAGTCGCAAAATCCGCGGAATATCTGGCGCTTCGTTACGGCGCCGACCCCGACAAAGCGCGAGTGGCGGGTTTGTTACACGATGTAATGAAAGATGTTTCCGGCAATGAACAGTTGCAAATTTTAAAAGAGTTTGGTATACTGTTAAGCGCTGTTGAAGAGAAAGCGCCGAAATTATGGCATGCCTATGCGGGTGCGGCGTTTATACAGCACGTTTTGCATATTGAGGATATGGACATCGTGCGCGCTGTATACTACCATACAACCGCGCGGGCAGGAATGTCTTTGTTGGAAAAGGTACTGTATATTGCAGATTTTATATCCGCCGACCGTACCTATCCTGACGTGGATGTGATGCGCCGCTTAGCGGACAGCTCACTGGAAGAGGCGATGGGATATGCGTTGCGGTATACGGTACGGGACTTGGAGAAAAAAGGCGCCGCCGTACATCCCGATACATTGGCGGCATTAGACGAAATCGAAAGGGGAGGCAACTGAGTATGGCAAATAATACACGTAAAACCAAAGGACAGGTCAGTTTGGCGTCCACTGCCGGTGTACGCAAGAAAAAGAAGAAAAAAACGGCAACCGGTACGGTGGTCATTCGTGTGATGCTCGCTATTCTGATTACGCTGTCGTTGGTGTTTATTGCGGTTGTGGTATATGGCGTTGCTTCCAGTTTTTCCAGCGATGCGAATAAACACGATGTGCAGTTGTACACCTATGACACTACGCCGGTGGCACAAGAGAAAAAAGTTTCCTATTTTCTTGTTGGTCTCATGGGCGAAAATGAAACCGATGCGATGGATATGCTGACTCTTGTCTGTTATGATAAAGCGGCAAAAAACGTGCGCTTTTTGCAGGTGCCGGTGGATACCTATATCGGTAACACGGCTGATTGGACGGTGAGCCGTATCGGTAATGTG
>JAZOCQ010000152.1:0-6273 GCA_045596565.1 Acutalibacteraceae bacterium | reverse complement strand
TGCAGATGACAGAAAGCGGCGTTTGTTCAAACGGAAACAACCGCATCCCTGTTTTGTCGTCTCCTTTGCAACACGCACCGCCGCAAAGCCGTCCGCAGTCGGCGGTAAGCGGGGTCAAATCCCCCAGTATATCAAACACTTTTTGGTACAGTTTCTCGTAATCCATAGTATCCTTCTTCGTAGCAATCGCAAGTCTGCAAAATGCGTTTGCCGATTTCATACAAAAATCAATCCCACCAAGCGACCGAAACTTCTTCGCCCGCCGCGTTCACGATTTTGCCGGTTGCTGTATCGCGGTACAGCGGCTCATCGGTACGGAAATCCGACCATATCGTCGGCTCCAATGTAGATATCGGTGCGGAATAATCGGAGAAACTGTAGTCGGAAGTGGTGGTAACGGGGGTAGAAGGTGTCCAACTTGCCGCCTTCTGTTGTTCCCTGTGATTATTGATAATCTCTACCAATCCCTCAATTGCCACCGTACAAACGTCTACGTACACTTCCGGCAAATCGCCGCTTTTCTTGATTTCCCGCAATTCATTCAGCACTTCTTTTGCTTGGTCTATTTCAGTAATCTCGCCCAATCGCAAGGCTGTTGTATAGTAGAAGAACTTGGTGAGGTTGCAATGCTGGTCGTATCTCCCTACCGCACCAAGCGCCGCATACATCAGTTTGAGGAACACCTCCTGCTCCTCGTCAGTCAATTCAGAAGAGGTGGTTTGGGGCATACACACTTGCGCCAATAACAGCGCCGCGTCGTGATGGCCCAATATTGCAATCTCATACAGCCGTTCTATATCATCCGTCGGGTTTTCCAAAAGCGCCTTGTACAAAGCATCTGCGCGCGCTAAGTTTTCTTTTTTCTCTTTCTCAAACGCCGCCTTTTTCTCTCTTGCTTTCTTTTCGCGTTGTTCCTTTTCCCGTTTTTCCTTCGCTTCCTTCGCGCGCGTTTCCAGTCGCTTTATCTTTTCTTTTAAGGCTGTTTCAATTTCTTTTTCTAATACAAGATTTTCCTTCCAAAGGGCTTGTACAAGCAAAATAAAGGTGGCGCGTAAAATGATAAAGGCAAGGAAGGCTAGCACCGTATACAAAAATCCCAACAAGAACATTTTGTCCGGTTCGCCCGCCTGTTCTTCAGGAATGGTAAGCAGCAAAAGACTCGCCCAGAAACACACCAAAAAGTTTACCGCCTGTTTCACCTCGTGTTTTTCATATGCATCTTGTACCTGTTCAAACTGCCTGCGCAATGCGCGGGTGTTTTCCAGCGTTTCCTGTGTTTCTTGCGGTTTCTTTCTAAAGCAAATCGCTTTCGCACAGAAGTAATACAAAACGGTCACAAGTGCCGCCACGGCAGACGAACCAAACCCTATAATGAGCAACACCGCCCAAAAAGGTAACGCGAGGGTTTGGAAAAATACAAAGGTTTTCTCCCAGATATCCGACAGCACCCACATATCCACCTTGGCTGCTTTTTCGGGTGTATAAACCTGCGTGACAATGGTGCCGAAAGCCGCCAACCATACGCCTAACAGCACAAAAATAGAGGCAAAATGACGTGCAAACCGCTCGGTTGTCGCGTGCAAACGCTGTGCCTTTTCAAATTTCCATACCTTTTCTTGCAATTCTGTATAGACCATAAAACGCTCTCCTCACAACTGCTGTATATTTCCATTATATCCGTGTGACAAACCCGTGTCAAGGCGCAAAAAGCACCCGACGTGTCGGGTGCTTTTCGATTAGCGCTTTAGAATTTTTTTCAATAAACGTAAAATTGTTCCTTCTATTTTTGCTCTGAATGGAATCGGAACATTATAAGTTTTAGCATACTCCAAAATTTCTTTCATTAAGATCTCATCACGACGGTTGTACAGACGCGTATAATACCAAGTGCGATTTTTCTTGTACGCTTCTATGTCAAAACTGTTTTTGTATTTATCAAGAATGCCCAACACATCTAACGTCAGCATCGTTCTGACGCATTTTATACATCTGCCGCAATTCTTGTTGTTCATAAAACAAACGCTAAGGTAATCATACGTACGAGAGTCGTTGGAAATTAACTGTGTTTTCTCCAATCTCGTCATATCCTTGTTCGAACTGTACACTTTGAACGAACCCGTGCGTATATGCGGAATCAACCATTTTTCATAGCTGGAAGAATCCTTTTGCAAATCGCAAGAAAACGCATCTATATTATATGCAGAAGAATAATAGTAAGTTCTAATCAGATTCTGCAACATCAGTGCCATACCAACATTTCTATATGTATGCGTTCTGTCAAAATCATCCGCCCATAAAAAGTCTGCCAAGAAAACGTTGAGGTTAGAACGCAACACAATCAAATGCAGATGGTATTTTTCACAAAATGCTTTTGTTGTTTCTAACTGTTCACAGAAAAAATTTTCTATACCGGAATAATTCGTAGTTCCACCCAGATGGTGCGCACCATTTTCAAAATAAGTCAGGTGCGTTATACGCTGTCCTTCTATATCGCAAAGCTCTGTATATTCATATAAGCTCGCAAAAGAATCCACACCGCGAGACATTCCGCATGCCACAGCAGTGGGCTTGTGCTGCAAACTTTGCAAGAGAGGTGCTTTGATAGTAGTGACGTACATGTTTTTGTTACATACGCAGAGCTGAGGGATAACGTGATAACACAAGTTATAATACAATTCCTCGGAAATGCTGATTTCTGAGCATATATCATACCCACCGCGAATGGCATACGGCAACAAAGTTAAAATCAAACCATCAGCCACTTCGTCGCACAAGGCATCCCCATATGCCGCTTCCGTTTCATACCACAAAATATCCTTTTTCACAATGTTGCCGTTTTCTACAAGATGCAACTCGAAGTTCAAGCGCACTGCATTTTCCAAACTTTCTTTGTTTGCGCAACAAATATGTATTGCCTTTTTTTCCATTTTATCTTCCCTACTCTCTACGCACTATCACTATAGCAACAGTATACTGCGAAGCACCGATAAAATCAATACCCCAAGAAGAAAAGTACCCAACACATTGTGTCGGGTGCTTTTCTTGTTTTATTCTTCTGTAGTAACCTTTGCTTTGCGATCGTGACGTAAAAATCCGATGAAAATAGAGCACAAGCTGAACGCTTCACAAAGAATGCCACCGAGTGCGAAATTGACGCTATTGTAAATAATCCAACAAATTGAAACCAACACGCCTAAATGACGAATCAGTTTTGCAGAGCCGGTATGGAACGCAAATGTTGCAATAGTATTAGCAACAACAGGTAATAACTGTAACGCGGCATTGCCCAACGTAAACGGCACACCAAACACCGTAAAGGTCAATACGTACGCACCCAAACACATGAAAGAAATCACCACAGGCCATACGGGACTATCCGCGCGGAAGGTTTTCTTGTTAATGTACACAATGGCGCGGAAGGTCGCAATAATGTTCATCAACGCGCCGACAACAGCGCCCAACATAAAGAAGTTGACAATGAACAAAATACAACCAATCATCTGACAGGCGATAACCTTTTTTGCGTCTTTTCCTTGGAACGAGATAATTACAAACACCATGGCGATAATACCAATGGCCTGCGCTATAATATCACACCTATATATTCTCTCCTTTTTGCTACTTTTTAACAGCAAGAGGGAGTATACCATCTATTTTTACTCTTGTAAACACCTTATAGAAAAAAGTACCCGACAAAATACATCGGGTGCTTTTCGGGTGTACAAGTAGAAATAATTAGTGGTTAGCGTTGGGATTGTAAGCAATCTCTTTTAACCCGGAGGCAATTGCTTTGCCATCCTTAATTATGCTATAAACCATGGAAGAATCACAAGTGATGAAACAACCGTCGCCCGGATAACACCACAGAGATTCCGTGGGTATACTACCCACTTTTTGACCTTCTTGGTTTAAGAACTCCCAAGAACGGTTCACTTTAACTGCTGCTATACCATTTGTGTTATAGTTAAATATCTTCTTGTATTGCGGTTCAACCACATACTCGCCTTTGTCGTTAATTAAGCCGTATTTTCCATCAAGCGCTACAACAGCGTATCCGTTGCTTCCAAAGGTAGACGCGCTGCTGAAAACAGCATCAATTACCCATTTGCCGGTCTTGTCTACATACCCCCATTTTTTATCGCTTTTCGCCGCGACCAGACCGTTGGCACCCACAGAACCGATATCTTCAAAATTACATTTCAGATACTCTTTACCGTCCAACATAATGTATCCTTTTTTACCATCCAAACGCACTTCGGCAAATTGCGAAGTTGCAATTTCTATTTTTTCATAACCGCTTGCTAAAATTTTACCCTCTTCATTAATTAAACCATATGTTTTATCCGAAAACGTAATGGCAACGCCGTGTTTATAGTCAGAAATAGATTCAAAACTTTGTGAAGTCAAAATCTTGCCACTTTCATCTATAATGCCGTAGCCGTCTGCCGTTTTAACCTCCGCCAAGCCATTGCTTTGGAACTTTGCGGCGGTTTTGAACTGCGGCTGAATAACCCACTCGCCTTTGACGTTGATATAGCCCCAGCTGGAAAATCCGTTTTTATCGGTTTCTTTTTTGGGCGCCAAACCATTTTTGCTAAAGGACGGCACATCATCCTCATCATCATACGTGGCGGCTAAAACAACGGCACCCGTCGTATCCATCAAACCGAATTTACCTTCTGTATTTTCAAATACCGCATATCCGTCTTTGGAAAAACCGTGGATGCTTTTATAAACAAAATCGGCTACCATTTTACCGGTGTTATCAATAACACCGTAAGCAAAAAATTCTACTTCTTGGCCGCGCAAAATTTTCTTGGTAATCAAGGATACTTTCTTTTCACCGAAACCGAATATATTATATTCAACATTGTTTTGGTTCTTGAAAACAGCCAATTCTTTGCCGTTAATATCCATAACAGCCCACGTGTCATTGTTCCGCAACACACCAACACCGGCATTGGAAAACGTTTCTTTTGCAGAGTCGAGCAATGTGGTGTAATTTGTTTCCACTACCGTTTTGCCGGTCCCATCAATAAACACCCATTTGCCGTCTTTGTTTTGAACGCACAATAGCCCGGATTGTTCGTAAAGTTTCGCCGCGGGCGGTACCGAAATTTCCGGCTTTCCACCCGACCCGCATCCGACAAACGAAAGTATCATTGCCAATGTTAAAATGCCTACTAAAATCCTTTTCATTTCATTACCTCCTTGCGTTGGCTTGAATATGTTCAAGCAAGAACATTATACTCAATATTTTAAGTATAGTCAAGAGGTTAAGTATGATATTATCAAAAAAGGTGATAGAAATGATTTCATACAAACCGTTTTATGAGACACTTTTCAAAAAAGGCATAACAGAATATCATCTTATTTTTAAGCAGGGATTTTCCGCTAACACACTGCACAGAATGAAAAAAGGTGAAGCCATCAACACGAAAACATTAGACGCACTTTGTTACGCGTTGGATTGCGATGTTAGTGACATTATAGAGTTTGTAAAAGAATAGCACCCGACGCATTCGCGTCGGGTGCTTTGTTTTTTACCCGTTTGTTCGCGCTTTTTATCAAGCGCGCGGTTTCTGAAATACAGGATAAGGTCAAGACCGACCATAAACAGGTTGAGAAAATAGAAAAACAGTACGTACCATTTTTTCGAAAACTCTGCCATATATGCATCATTTAAGAATTTAGACGTGATACCCGCAATATAGCCAAAGAAAATCAGCAACAAAAACAGCAACGATTTGCCTTTTGCGGTACGCGTTTTGTAAGATTTGAGGACGTTAATCGGCCATGAAGCGCCAAAACTCACAATCATCACAATTTCTAAAAATTCCGACATTTTATCCACCTACTTTCAAAATTCAGCTGATTATAGCATGTCGACACAGCTTTGGCAAGCGTTTTATAGGAACGGCGGTTTTTGTTTTGGTGGGAGCGGGTGGATTCGTAACCACTGGAGTTCGCAAGCGAACTCCGGCACTTTTCTTGCCGACTTTAACAGTCGGCATTTTGCTTTCTCAATGCACATAAACCGGAAGTGCAGTGAAGCAAAAACGAAAAGTTGCATCGGCGGTCTCAGGCACGCACTCAATCAAAACAGAAAAAGCACCATCTTTCGATGGTGCTTTTTTGTTTTGGTGGGAGCGGGTGGATTCGAACCACCGAAGTCGAAGACAACAGATTTACAGTCTGCCCCCTTTGGCCACTCGGGAACACTCCCATATTCAAAACGCAAGTAGGATTATAGCAAGAAGTGCTCGCTTTGTC
>JAZOCQ010000151.1:0-6329 GCA_045596565.1 Acutalibacteraceae bacterium | reverse complement strand
ACGCCGGCCTCACCGGCAACAGCGCGTGCCAGCAAGGTTTTACCCGTACCGGGAGGGCCTACCAACAAAACACCTTTGGGCACGCGCGCGCCAAGGTCTTGGAATTTTTTCGGTGCTTTCAAAAACTCCACCATTTCGGTGAGTTCTTCTTTTTCTTCATCTGCGCCCGCAACATCGTCAAAGGTGGTTCTGCGTTGATTATCCGCAGAATTTTTCAGACGTAATTTACCAAATCCCATCATCTTAGAACCATCCATGCCGGACAGCGAGCGGCGCATCATAAAGAACATCACCACAAAGAACACGATGATGAGAATGGTGGGTAACAAATTGACAATCCACGGCAACTGTTGCACCGGTTTATAATCATACGCAATATTATTATCGGGATTATCGTCACGGTTGACTTCGTCTACCAAAGGTGTGACCATATTGACAAACAAGCTGACATCCGGAACGGTGTAAGTCAATATATCTTTCTCATCAACCTTTTGGTCACCGTTAACGTCGGTACGGTAATCGTCCCGCAACGTAAGCTTCAGCGCACCGCTGCCCAAATCCAGCGAAAACGCCGCGACTTTATCTTGTTCAAAATATGCGATATATTCCGAATATTGCATCTGCGCTTGTTTCTTTGCACCGCCGGAGCCGCCCAGCAGCATCCATAACATCACAAAGAATACCAAAGGCACAGCAATCATCAAAATGATACTGAGAGCGGACTTTCCGCCGTTGTTTTTAGGTTCCACTATCATTACTCCTTTTCGTTTTCACCGGAAAACAGACACTTAATTTTCATAAATTTCGGGTTTCAAAACACCAATATACGGCAGATTGCGATATTTCTCTGCATAGTCAAGACCGTAACCCACAATAAACTTATCCTCAACCTGCGCGCCGATATAATCAGCAGAAATATTCGCTTTTCTGCGCTCGGGTTTATCCAGCAGTGTACAAAGACGAATGCTCGCAGGATTGCGGGCAGACAGCGTTTTAAGCAAGAAAGATAAGGTGTTGCCGGAATCTAAAATATCCTCCACCACCAAAATATCTTTTCCCTCCAAAGACTGGTCCAAATCCTTTAAAATACGCACCTCGCCCGAACTTTTCACGCCGTTTCCGTAACTCGAAACCGACAAAAAGTCAATAGCGCACGGCACCGTGATTTTTCTCATCAAATCTGCCATGAAAACAAGTGAGCCTTTCAGCACACTCACCAACAATAAATTTTTACCCTCATAATCACGGTTGATTTGCTGGGCAACACGCGCAGTTATCTCCGCCAATTGTTGCTCACTAAACAGAATTTCCGCAATATCGGTATGTATACTCACTGCTTTTTTCCTCCTCATATATATCCATCGGACACAACAAAAATACACGTTTGGTAGTTTCGTCCAGTCGCACACGGTTATCACACGAAAAACCGGCGAGCAATACAATGCCCTTTTTGTCACATACAACAGGCGTCGCCATTCTTTGCCCGAGCGGCACGCGTTTTTCATTGAAATATTTTTTTAAAGTTTTTCCCGCGCCGCCGACAGGATGAAATGTATCCCCCATCTGCCGACCGCGCACCATCAAATCGCCATTCAGTTTATCATAATCGCATGCATATTGTAAGACTTTTTTGTAAACTTTCTGTTTCTTTACAAAATCTGACCGCGAAACACAACACGGCATATACACTGTGCCTGCCAATTCGACTGCTTTCCCCATTACCAGTGATTGTGCAACCAATGGGGGCACTTTACGTTGTTCATCTGCCTTTTGCAGTCGCAAAACATCGTCTTTTACAATAACCGTAACACCATCGGGTGCTTGCACGGCACCTTGTCCTTTTTCAAGCAGCATTTGTAAAAGCGCGATATGCTTTTGTTCACAATCACTTCCCTTTTGCTCTAAAAGCAATTTAAGCGCACGCCGCCTTAAAGGCGCGGCGGCATCTAAAAGGGATTTTATCTTATACGCATCTTTATCACAAGCGGCCATTAACAGCACTTGTTGCGCCAAATCTAGTAAAAAGGCGTCTTCCTCCCGCAAATCCGCTGTCAGACGCGTGCAAGCTTCTACCACCTGCGGATTAATCACCTGCAACTGCGGTACTACCAACCGTCGCACACGATTACGACTGTATGCCGTATCGGTATTGGTGCTGTCCGTGACATACGGGATACTCTTTTCAGCACAATAGGCTTCAATCTCGGCACGGGTACAGGTCAACAACGGTCGAATAATGTCGTTATTGCACGGCGAAATGCCGCAAAGACCGTGTAAACCGCTTCCGCGCGTCAAATGCAATAACACGGTTTCTAAATTATCATCCGCGTGATGCGCTGTTGCCACATAGCGATACCCGTATTGTGCACGCAAACGCTCAAAAAAAGCATACCGGATACGCCGTCCCGCCTGTTCAACGCCTTCCCCTGCGATTGCTTCTGTTTTCACATCTGCTTGCAGTATTTCCAAGGGAATATTACGCTTTGCACACTCGCCACGCAAAAACTCCATATCCGCATCTGCTTCATCTGCGCGTAAGCCGTGATGCACATGAGCGGCAAGCATGTGAAACGGTACGGTTTTTTGCACCTGCTGTAAAGCGCACAAAAGCGCCATCGAATCCGCGCCGCCGGATACCGCGACAATGATACCATCATCTGCACGCACACCCAGCTCACGTAAAAAGTCTTGTACGATTTTTTCCAAACACTGCGTTTGCATACTTATCCTTCCGGGCGGTTTTCCACCGCCAAGAACTGCGTAAATTCGCCCTGCCAAGCAAGCGGCACGGTACCCAGTTCGCCGTGACGGTTTTTCGCCACAATGATTTCGGATGTATTTTGCGATACCGAGGAAGGGTCATCCTGTTGGTTGCTGTAATACCCTTCACGATAAATAAACAGCACTTGGTCGGCATCCTGTTCGATAGAACCGGATTCGCGCAAATCTGACAATCCGGGTTTGTGACTGCCACCTTGTTTTTCAGGAGAACGGGAGAGCTGTGCCGCCACCATAACCGGCACGTCCAGTTCCTTTGCCATAATTTTAAGGCTTCTGGTGATTTCACTGACCTCTTGCACACGGTTATCGGTCTTTTTCGCACTGTGCATCAACTGTAAGTAGTCCACAACCACGAACCCTAAGTTTTTCACACGGCGCAAGCGAGCTTTCATTTCGGGGACTGTAATATCTGCCGTTTCATCCAGATAAATCGGTGCTTTACACAATTGACTGGACGCCGAAGCAATACGGTTCCATTCATCTGCAGACAATCTGCCGGTGCGCAAGTTTTTACTCGGCACACGCGCTTCAGACGACAACAAACGGTTGACCATCTGTTCGCGGGACATTTCCAGATTAAATACCGCAACCGTACGGTTTTGTTGTACCGCAACATTGCGGGCAATATTCAAAATAAAACTGGTTTTACCCATACCGGGACGCGCACCGACAATGATAAGGTCAGAGCGGTTCAAACCGGTGGTGATATTGTCCAATGTGGAAATACCGCTGGGGATGCCGACATATTTATCCCGCTCATCCGAATTGAGTTTGGTGTACATTTCATAGTTGCTGGCGATAACCTCGCTGATATGCACCAAAGCACCGGTATTTTTACCTTGTCGAATGGCATAAATCTTTTGTTCCGCTTTCTCAATCAGCTTGTCCGCTTCTTGCGCGGGGTCCATTGCATCACTGATGATTTCGCGAGACGCCGTAATCAACTGACGTGCATCAAATTTTTCACGAACAATCTTAATGTAATTTTTTAAGTTGGGAATAAACGGCACCATTTGTGCCAGTTTCAGTAAGTACGCTTTCCCTTCTTCACCCGCAAAAAAGCCTTGCGATTTCAACGCTTCCAGTACGGTGACGAAGTCGATGGTGCGATTTTCATTCATTTTATCGCACATCACGCGATAAATGGATTGGTGTTCGGGCAAATAGAAATGTTCTGCACGCAAAGCGTCTGCTACATCATTGATACAATGCGGTTCCACCAAAACAGCGCCAAGCACCGCTTGTTCCGCTTCCAAACTATACGGCAATCCTAAGCCGTCACCGACGTGTAAAGTATCCTCTGCCAAGCCGACTCCCTCCCTCTCTATTGGTATGTGGGATTTTAAGCGGTCACGCTGACCGTAATTTTTGCCAAAACGCCGGGGTGCAATTTGATTTCCACCTCAAAATCACCGAACGTTTTGATATCCTGCATCACAATTTTCCGCTTATCCAAGCCTAAATTAAAACGTTTATTGAGTTCTTCGGCAACCTCCTTGCTGGTGACCGATCCGAACAGTTTACCGTTTTGACCCGCTTTTGCATGGATGGTGAGACCTTGTCCTTGCAGTTGTTTTTTGGCGTCCTCTGCTTTTTGTTTCAATTGCGCGGCATGGTATTTCACCGATTCCTCTTTATTACGAAACTCGTTCATCGCCTGCGCATCCGCTTCAATGGCAAGATTGCGCGGAAACAAGAAATTCCGCGCATATCCGTCAGAAACCGACACCAATTCGCCGGCTTTACCTTGTCCTTTTACGTCTTGTTTTAAAATCACTTTCATAGCTTTCTTCCTCTCAAACATCCATGATAATCGGCAAAATCATCGGACTACGTTTGGTTTTGCGGAAAATCATATGGGATAATTCATCGCGTACACGGGCTTTCATAGTAGTCCAATCCAACGTATGACGGCCACAACATTCTTCAAGCACCCGTCTGGCTATCTCGCGCGCCTCGTCCAAAAGTTCCTCCGATTCACGCACATACACAAAGCCTCTAGACACCACATCCGGTCCGGAAACCACCAATCCGTTCGCGACGTCAATGGTAGCCACCACAACAATCAAACCGTCTTCCGCCAAATGCTTGCGGTCGCGCAACACAATACTGCCGACGTCACCCACGCCCAGTCCGTCCACCAACACACGACCTGCGGGAACGGATGCGGCAATTTGCATCTTATCGGGGGTGAGTTCCACCACTTTACCGATTTCGGTTACCAACACGTTTTGGGGGTTCATACCCATTTTCTGTGCCAGAGCCGCGTGCTTTTGCAGATGTTTTTGTTCGCCGTGTACCGGAATAAAGTATTTCGGTTTGGTGAGTGCTTGCATCAACTTCAATTCTTCTTGGCAAGCGTGACCCGACACGTGAACGTCATACATTCTCTCATATACCACGTCACAACCGCGTTTCATCAATTCGTCAATGACCTTACCCACCATTTTTTCATTGCCGGGAATGGGCGTTGCGGAAATGATGATATAATCCTCACAGCCCACTTCCACACGCCGATGGTCGGAAAACGCCATACGGCTCAAAGCAGACATCGGTTCACCTTGACTGCCGGTGGTAATCAAGGTCATCTGGTCTTTTGAATAGCGGTCAATCATTTCGATATCCACCAGCAAACCCTTGGGCACGTGCAGATACCCCAGCTCATTAGCGATATTGACAAAGTTAATCATACTGCGACCGGACACCGCCACTTTTCGTCCCGTTTTATACGACGCATCCATAATCTGCTGGATACGGTTTAAGTTAGACGAGAAAGTTGCCACGATAATGCGTTTGTTACCCGCATTTTTAAACAGTTTTTCGAAACTGTCCCCCACTACGCTTTCACTGGGGGTATACCCGGGGCGTTCTGCATTGGTCGAGTCAGCGAGCAACGCCAAAACGCCCTCTTTACCGAGTTGACCAAAGCGCGCCAAATCAATCATCGTACCGCTTACCGGCGTGAAATCAATTTTAAAGTCACCGGTATGCACCACATAGCCGTGCGGCGTTTTAATACCAAGCGCCACCGCATCGGGAATGGAATGGTTTACCGGTATGAACTCCACCGCAACATCGCCGAAATTAACCGACGAACCCGGGTTGACCACGTGCATATCCGCGTGGATATTTTTCTCTTTTAGTTTCGATTCAATCAAAGCTGCCGTCAAGCGGGTGGCATATATCGGCAATTTCAAGCGGGACAGCAAATACGGCAGTGCGCCGATATGGTCCTCATGACCGTGGGTAATCAGAATGCCTTGTATACGGTCTTTATTTTTTTCGATATACGAAAAATCGGGTAATACAATGTCAACACCAAGCATATCATCATCCGGAAACGCCATACCGCAATCAATCAAAAAAGCGGAATTGCCGTACTCAAACAAAGTAATATTCTTGCCGATTTCATTCAATCCGCCCAAGAAAGTCAATTTGACCGGTAAGGCGGGTTGTTTTACGCGCTCTTTTTTATACGTGCGACGCGCGGTGTTAGCAGTTTTGTTGCCGGCGGGAGGTTTGCTGGTCTTTGCCGACTTGGAAGCAGT
>JAZOCQ010000150.1:0-6855 GCA_045596565.1 Acutalibacteraceae bacterium | reverse complement strand
ACTTCAATAGGTGCTAATTTGCACGAAGCACAATATGCTCAAGGAACAAAGGATTTTATTTCTAAACTTGAAATAGCACAAAAAGAATGTTATGAAACAGAGTATTGGCTTGAATTTTTGTTTGAAACAAATTGTATGAATGAAGAGGATTATAAAGCATTACAAAATGATTGTGGTGCAATTCGCAGAATGTTAATTTCTTCACTTAAAACTATAAAATCAAAATAAGGGTTTGGGCTTAGCCCTTGGCAGCATTTGTAAGTACAAATGCGATGCTGGTTCTATCCGAAAGGAGATAAATTATATGAACATAATTGAGCATTATGATAAACTAATCAATGAAAATAATGACCCTGTATATGACCCCGAGCCTCTGAGAGAGTATATGAACAAATGGGATGGACAAGTGTTTGTTGATGCAATAAAACTTGACAAACATAAAACTGTCTTAGAAATCGGTATTGGCACAGGTAGACTTGCATTAAAAACTGCACCTTTATGTAAGAAATTCTTTGGTATTGATATATCTCCAAAGACAATTGAAAAAGCCGCACACAATTTATCACAATATCAAAACATTGAGCTAGTATGTGCTGATTTTATAACTTATGATTTTAATACTACTTTTGATGTTATATATTCTTCGTTAACTTTTATGCACATACAGGCGAAACAAGAATGTATCAATAAAGTATATTCTTTGTTAAAACCCAAAGGGTATTTCATTTTATCCATTGATAAAAATCAAAATGAGTATATAGATTATGGGGACAGAAAAATCAAGATATACCCCGATAACCCTGACAATACAAAGGAATATTTTGCCAATTCCGGTCTAACACTATCAGACTGTATAGAAACAGAATTTGCATACATTCTTATTGGTTTGAAAGCATAGAGAAAGCCGATAGATTCGTTTTTTGAATCTATCGGCTTTAAACATCCTTATGAGAAGCATCCTTGTGATGTCGTTTTTTATTTTTATGTTGTATTTTCTATGTGTATCTGTTATACTGTATAATAAGTATAAGTACGTTTGGAGAATGTGTATGCTGACTTGGCTGTTACAAAACAGAGGTGCTATCTCTTTCTTTGATTTGATGGTTATGTTTTTCAGTTACGCCGTATTGTTGTTTGTTATGTTGCCGGCACACGAATTGGCGCACGCGTGGGCGGCGCATCGGTTAGGAGATGACACCGCAAAATGGAACGGCAGACTGCGATTTGACCCATTGCGCCATCTCGACCCGATGGGTGCAGTAATGATTGTGCTGTTTGGCATTGGATATGCGCGCCCTGTGCCGATTAACCCCTATAATTTCAAAAATCCGAAACGCGATATGGCGTTGTCTGCGCTGGCAGGACCTGTTTCCAATTTGCTGATGGCGGTCGCGTCTGTGGGGTTATTCCGCGTTTGTTGTATTTTCGTGAAAGACTATTTGATTTTACAATATTTGCAACTGGCTTTGATAGATGTATTTGCCGGTGTAAATATCAGCCTTGCCGTGTTTAATTTGTTGCCCATACCGCCGCTTGACGGCTCGAAAATTTTTGGGTTTTTCCTGCCGGACAAGTGGGTGTATATGATGGAGCAGTACAGCCGTCAAATCAGTATGGTGTTAATGCTGTTGCTGTTCACGGGTGTTTTGGATGTGCCGCTTTCGTTTTTACGGCAATTGTTCTTTACTATCATTGGCGGTATGTTTGGTTTTTAGGAGTATAGAGTATGGAAAAAATTTCCTATCACTTGCCGGTCTTTGAAGGGCCGCTTGACCTTTTGTTATTTTTGATACAAAAGAACAAATTGAATATTTACGATATTCCCATCACCGAAATTTTGCGACAATATCTGGATACGATTGAACAGATGAAAGAACTGGATTTGGATATCGCCAGCGAATTTCTGGAAATGGCGGCGCGTTTGGTGCAGATTAAATCTGCTATGTTGTTGCCCAAGTATGAGGATGAAGCGGAAATTTTGCGGCAGGAACTGACCGGTCAGTTGATAGAATATAAACTGTGTCAGGAGGCCGCCCGCCGTATGGCGAGACAGTATATCGGCGGAGATTTGTTTATACGAGAGCCTACCGAAATTGAACCGGACTTGACATACAGACGGGTACATCAGCCGGGCGTACTGGCAGATGCCTATTTATCGGCTGTGGGACGCGGCAAACGCCGCTTACCGCCGCCGCCGCAAACGTTTCACGGGATTGTGGCGCGTAAAATTGTGTCGGTTTCTTCGAAAATCGTGCACGTTTTACGCAGTTTACGGCACAGCAAAACGGTCAAGTATGACGCTTTCTTTGAGGATGCGGAAAGCAAATCGGATTTGGTGGCGACCTTTCTTGCTCTGCTCGAATTGATGAAAGCGAGACGTATTTGGGTGAGCGGAGAGGGAAAATCTCTGGAGGTCACCATGCAGGATAACAGCGAGGAAGCATCGCTTCCCTTACATTCCGAATATGATGATGAGATAAAGGCGGAAAAGGATAATGGAGATTAAACAATATAGCGCCGCAATTGAAGCGGTTGTGTTTGCTTACGGTGAGCCGGTGGGTGTATCCCGCTTGGCGCAGGTACTGGAATTGGAAGAAGACGCGGTGGTGCGGATTGCAGACGATTGGATGCAGGACGTTAACACCCGCGGCGGCGGTATTATGGCGGTAAAATTGGACAACCAGTATCAACTGTGCACCCGCAAAGAATACGCGGGATATGTGCGTACCGCACTGGACATTCGTCGCAACGTGCCGTTGTCGCAAGCGGCGATGGAGGTGCTGGCGATTATTGCGTATAACCAGCCGGTCACAAAAGCATTTGTAGAACAGGTGCGCGGTGTGGATTGTGCCGCCGTGCTGCAGGGTTTGCTTACCAAAGGCTTGGTGGAGGAAAAAGGGCGTTTGGAATTGCCCGGCAGACCGCTTTTGTACGGTACGACCACCAACTTTTTACGCAGTTTTTCTATTTCCACGCTCAACCAGTTGCCGCCGTTGCCCAAAGATGAGCAGACGGTACAGGATACCACTTTGGAAGAGGTTATCGCGGAACAAGAAGCGCAGGAGCATATTACGGTTGCCGCGGATAGCGAACAGGAAATTGCAGCAGAATAGAGGGTGACGGTCAATGGTAGCGCTATACTGCATTGCTGGGCTGTTGCTGTTGTTGGCGCTGCTGCTCAGCACACCGCTTTCGGTGCGGTGTTTTTATCGTGAAATGTTGCAGGTAACGTTGCGTATATGGGGTATTCCCGTGCAATTGCTACCCCGCCCCAACGTCGAATCAACAACCGAAAAAGCCGCATCCGGAAAAACCGAGAAAAAGCCGTCGTTTTTAACGCAATTGCGCGAGTCGTTTGAGCAGGACGGTGTAGGGGCCACCTTGCAGTGGCTGTCGCAACTGGCGGGTTTGCTGTCCAAAACCGCGGGCAAATTGTTAGATGCGGTTTTGATTAAGTCTTTACAATTGGAAATGCGGATTGGCGGAGAAGATGCGTCGGCGGTCGCTTTGCATTACGGAGAGTTTTGCGCGGTGTTTTATCCGCTGTATGCGTTGATTTCCACCCGCTTAAATATTCGAAAACAACATATAGACCTGCGCCCTGATTTTGCGCAAGAAGGTGCGGCGGTGTTGTTAGATATAACAGCGCGGATTTCGCTGTGGCGATTGCTTTTGGCGGCGCTGTTTTGCGGATTTTCGTTTTTGCGTATGAATTTAAAAACAGATATGGATGGTACGAAAAGAAAGGATGGTACAGACTATGGCAGAGAGCAATAACGTTAAAAATCTTTTTGGTGTTTCGGTAGAAAAAATTAAAGAGGTAGTGGATACTAATACGGTTATCGGCGACCCGATTACTGCGGCGGACGGCACGATGGTCATTCCCGTTTCCAAGGTTTCTTACGGTTTTGCATCGGGCGGCAGTGACCTGCCTTCGAAACAAGCCCAGAGTTTGTTTGGCGGCGGTGGCGGCGCGGGTATCAATATTACCCCCATTGCTTTCTTAGTGATTTCCGCTACCGGTGTGCGTTTGATACCGGTCACTTCTAAACCCGATAGTTTTGACCGCGCGATGAGTCTCGTGCCGGACTTAGTGGAAAGAGTCAGCGGTTTGATTAACCGTAAAAAGGATGGCACTCGTGCGCAAGAAGCGAAAATCGAAATTGAAACACAATTAAACGCCCAGTAATGTGAAACAGCCTGCCTGCATACATTGTATAACGGTTTGATGATGCAGGTAGGTGGTTTTTATGTGTAAAAAAGTCATTTTCTTTGTACTGTTAATAATTTCGTTTTGTTTACCGATACGGGCGGAGGAACTCGTACTTTCATCTGTATCTGCGGTGGTAATGGAAGCCGAAAGCGGCGAAGTACTATATGCAAAAGACCCGCATACAGCGCGTCCGATGGCGAGCACCACTAAGCTGATGACCGCCTTGTTGGCGGTAGAACAATTGCCGTTGGATACGGAAATCACCGTTGCCGCTGAAGCGGTGGCGGTAGAAGGCTCCGCTCTCGGCTTGCGAGCGGGGGATACGATTACGTTGTCTGACTTGCTTACAGGTTTGTTATTAGAATCCGGTAACGATGCCGCAAACGTCACCGCGCAAGCGGTGGCGGGGGATTTACCCGCTTTTGCTTCTTTGATGAACGCAAAAGCAGCGACGCTTCATATGCACGACAGCGGTTTTGTGACGCCGTCCGGTTTGGATGCAGAGGGTCATGCGGCGTCGGCTTACGATATGGCACTGTTGGGATGTGCGGTGCTGAGAAATCCGTTTTTAAGAGAAGTTTGCGCCACCAAAAGTACACAAATTTCGTTTGGCAATCCCAAACGTCAGGTATGGGTGAGCAATCATAACCGGTTACTCAAACTGTCAGAAGATTGTATCGGCTTAAAAACAGGATTTACCAAGAAATCCGGTCGTTGTCTGGTATCCGCTGCAGAGAAAGACGGTGTCACCATTGTAGCCGCAACACTCAATGGCGGCGATTATTGGAATGACCATTTAAAATTGTACACATACGCATTTTCACAATTAGAACGGGTACAACTCTTGCCGCCGACATTACAACCGCTTTCGGTTGCGGGCGGTGATGCCGGGGAAGTCGCTTTGACAACGGCACAACCTCAGGCGATGACGCTCAAAAAAAGCGAGAGTGATACGGTGCACATTACTGTGCAGTTGCCCGCGTTTGTATGGGCGCCGATTGCAGCGGGGGATACGGTAGGAACCGTGACCTATCATTATGGCGAGGATAAGACGCAAGTGTTGCCTATTACGGCAACTGCATCCATAGCGGCGCGTCCGCGCGCATCGTTTTACAGTCGTTTTTTTAAGAACTTAAAAGAAATGGTATGGGTGTTTTTTCAATAAAGGAGTACAAAAATGGCAAAAGTGAGATTACAAAAATTGCTTTCCGAACGAGGGGTTGCGTCCCGACGGAAAGCGGAAGAATTGATTGCTGCCGGTAAAGTAAAGGTCAACGGACACGTCGCGCAATTGGGTGATAAGGCGGATGAACGCAAGGATATTATTACAGTGCACGGCAAGAAAATTGACCCGCCGCAGATGTCGGTGTATATTATGCTGCATAAACCGCGCGGTTTCATCACTACGCTCAAAGATGAAAAAGAGCGTAAATGTGTGGAAGAATTGGTGCGCGGCGTTGGTGTGCGCGTGTTTCCGGTAGGTAGATTGGATAAAGATTCTGAAGGTCTGTTGTTGCTCACAAACGACGGCGACTTTGCCAATGCGGTTATTCACCCTTCGTCTCACGTACCCAAACGCTATCGCGTCACGGTGCGCGCGGAGGTGACCGACCAGTTGTTGCAACCCATGCGGGACGGTATGAAATTGGAGGATATGAAAACCGCGCCTGCGGATGTTGCCATTGTCTCTGCCGAAAAAGGTCGCAGTGTGCTGGAAATCGTACTGTATGAGGGCAAAAACCGTGAAATTCGCAGAATGTGCGAGCAGTTAGGGTTAGAGGTGATGCGCCTGCGCCGTACCGCTATCGGCACCGTGAAACTCGGTATGTTGCCCACAGGCAAATGGCGGTATTTACAGCCGAAAGAGGTGCGCGCTCTGGTGATGGCGACCGGCAGACCGGAGAAAATTGCCGCTGACTATATCAAAAACGGAAAGGTGGATACGCGTGATTACCATTCTGCCCGCAGATGAGGCTTTTTATCTGCAACATAATATTACAGACCCCAAAATGCGTGCAATGGTGATTGCGGGCGGTGAAACGATTTCCGATTACATTCTTTTCACATTGGGCGAAACGGAAATGGAGTTGCTCACCCTGCAAGCAGAGGACTTCGTATTGCAAGAGGGACTGGTACGTGCTGCTCTCAATTACGGCTTTCGCCGTGACTTAGAAACCGCTTTTAGCATCAATGCCGATATGGATGCTATTTTACGTTTTCTGCGGTTTGATGATACAGGAGAGCGAAAAGTCGTTTCCCTCGGCGAGTTTTTCAGCCGCGGTTGTAAGTTCTGTAATAACCAATAAATAAAAAGGGCGGTGTCAGAAACACACCGCCCTTTTACGTTTTGTAAGTTTTGTATGGAAAACGCTTGACAAATTGCCGTGATTGGAGTATTATAATTGTCGGTTTGAAAAATACAATATGGGCTCGTAGCTCAGCTGGGAGAGCGCACGGTTCGCATCCGTGAGGTTCGAGGGTTCGATCCCCTTCGGGTCCACCAAAACAAAAATCCTGTCGATTATTGTCGGCAGGATTTTTCGGTTTGTATTATTCACTATTCATTTTTCATCATTTTCACTCATCACTAAATTTGGGTACCCATAACTGATTTATTCTGCATATTCTGACGTTATCCCTAA
>JAZOCQ010000149.1:0-1589 GCA_045596565.1 Acutalibacteraceae bacterium | reverse complement strand
CGTCACCTTACTGTTTCGTGTGCTTTTGTAGTTCATTGTTTATCATCCTTTATGTTGATATTAACGGATATACCTTTTGAAGAAACGATACGCATTGGCGTAAAACAAATCATCAATCAGACTTTCCGCGTAATTACGTTGTAGTAACCGTTCATACAGGTTTGCTATCACCCGTATACCATTTTGAGAGGACTGCAAATCGATACCGTCGAGGTCGCAACCGAGCGCCACCGTATGTTTGCCGCCCAGTGCCAAAAAATGTTCAATATGCGGGACAACCGCATCCGGCGGATACCCGCCCAAATGCGCCGTGCACATATCAATTCCCACAATACCCCCACGTTCACGCACCTGCATAAACTGGGTATCGTTCAAACCGCGTTTGGAGCGATGCACCGCCGCGCTCGCCGTGTGGCTCACCACAAACGGGCGGGTGGAAGCACGGCAAACATCCCAGAAACTGCGGCGATTAAGATGCGCCGCGTCTACAAGGACCCCGTGTTTTTCCATTTTTCGAATTACCGCTTTTCCCGCGGCAGTGAGCCCCAAACGCGGGTCCCCCTCGTATCCCTCTCCCCAACGGTTACTGCCGTTCCAAGTGAGGGATACCATTTTGACACCCGCCGCAACCCATTCGTCCGGTAAAGTGTCACCGCCCGCCGCGACGCCGCCGTTTTCCACCGTCAAAATAGCGGTGAGCGGTGTTTTCGGCAACGCAAACAGTTCTCGACCATCCCGCAGAATATGAAAAAACTGCGGATAGCGGCTTTCGAAATCGCATGCAAGCCGAAACATACGGCGGGTTTTGGATACAGCGGATTGCGCCGATTCCCCATCTCTCACCCATGCCGCAAAGCATTGGTACCACGGCGAAAAACATAAGCCGCGCATCAAATCGATACTGCCGTTATTTTGCAGTATGTCGCCGCCGCTATTTAGAATAGCATACAATGTATCAGAATGCAAATCAAAAAGTCGCATGAATATCGCCGGCATCAAAAGCATGCGGCAGATGCGTCAAACTCTTCACAGCCAAAGGGTCATCCCCGGCTTTGGTGACAATGGAAATGACATCAAAACGGGGTTGCAAATCGGTTGTATGTGTTTGTAAATACAACATCGCCGTACGGAGAATTTTCCGTTGCTTAACTGCCGTCACCGCCTCCTGCGGAGTATAGATTGCTGTGTCTGCACGCAGCTTTACCTCCACAAAGGCAATATATTGTTTATTAGAGGCAATTATGTCTATTTCACCGAAGCGGGTGCGGTAATTTGCCGCCAAAATCTCATACCCATGACGGCGCAGATACCGTGCCGCCAGCACCTCGCCCACAGCACCTCTGGAGATTTGTGCCATTTACATTACCCCTGCTTTGCAAAAAAACTGCGCAAAAAGGTGGTACGATGCACCGGCGAAGGACCAAAAGCAGTCAACGCCTCATAATGCGCCTTTGTGCCGTATCCTTTATGCTGTTTAAAACCATATTGCGGATACTGTGCGTCCAATTCCAGCAAATATCGGTCACGGCTCACCTTTGCGAGAATAGAAGCTGCTGCAATCGATGCTGACAAGGCATCTCCCTTTACAA
>JAZOCQ010000148.1:0-3875 GCA_045596565.1 Acutalibacteraceae bacterium | reverse complement strand
CTCGACGGAAAGAAGAAGCGAGCAACGGAATGAGAATGGGTATCATCGCCCGCACCCGCTGTAACAGTTTTCCGCTTTCCAAATCCGCCCCGCGCGCTTTTTGAGCAGACATAATTTTATCCGTTTCCTCAATGAGAGTCGGAATAAAACGCAACGCAATAGTCATCATCATCGCAAGGTCATGCACCGGCACGCGCAACACTTTAAGCGGTTTTAGTAACCGTTCCAGCGCATCGGTTAACGCCGTGGGCGGCGTGGTGTAGGTCAGTAATGAACTGCCCGCAATCAAGCATAAAATACGCACCGCAATAAACGCGGCGGTGACAAAACCACCTGTATAGATTTGGAAAATCCACCACTGTGCGAGCAAAACACCTTGCTTAACATAAAAAATATTAATTGCCGAAGTGAACAAGATAATGGGCACGATAGGCCGTATGCTTTTGAGCACTAAACGTGTCGGCAACCCCGACAGAGAGATACTCAAAAACAAAAACGCTACCGCACCGCCAAGTCCATACCAATTCTTAGGCACGAACACCATGCAAATCCACAAAATCGTCAAGACAAGTTTCATACGCGGGTCCAGACGGTGCAAAAGGGACTTAGCGGGGAAATATTGCCCCATAGTAATATCTTTTAACACGTGCCCACCCCCTTTTCACGGAGATAGGCTGTCAATTTTTCTGCCACGGTTTCCACCGTAAAAGCGTCGGTAGCAAGCCCTAACATATCCAGTATACGCGCAACCGCAGGCACCGATAACCCCATTTGCTGCAATTGGTCGGCGCGGGAAAACACCGCTTGCACGGTATCATACATCTGCACCTGACTGTGTTGCATAACCAGCACCTTATCTGCCATACGCGCGACATCCTCCATACTGTGAGAAACCATCAACACGGTAGCGTTGTGCGTTTTGCGGTAATCGTCAATACGCTCTAACAAAACGTCTCTGCCGTGCGGGTCAAGTCCCGCTGTGGGTTCATCCAATACCAACACCTCGGGTTGCATCGCAAGCACACCGGCTATTGCCGCGCGACGTTTTTCACCGCCGGACAAATCAAAAGGCGATTTCTCCAACAGGTCACGCGACAATCCGATTGTATCCGCCGCTTCCAGCACCCGCGCATCTATTTCCTCTTTGGAAAGTCCCATATTGGTAGGGCCAAAGGCTATATCCTTATATACTGTTTCTGCGAACAGTTGATGTTCGGGGTATTGGAACACCATACCCACTTTAAAACGAACATCCCGTATTTTTTTAGGGTCTGCCCAAATATCCTCTCCGTGCAACAACACCTGACCGGATGCAGGTTTGAGCAAACCGTTTAAATGTTGTACCAACGTAGATTTACCACTACCGGTATGCCCGATAATGGCGGTTAATTCACCGCTTTCAAACGCCACCGACACGTCTTTGAGTGCCGCGTGCGCAAACGGCATGCCATCCGCATAGGTATAACATACGTTTTTCATTTCCAATACGCTCATTTGCCGTCACCCGCCTTTCGGACAAGTGCCGCAATCGCCGCAACGCACTCTTCATCGGTAAGCACCGATTGTGGTAAATCAAATCCCGCTTGTCGTAAGCGATAGGCTAGTTCAGTAGGTTGCGGTACATCCAGATGCAACGCCCGCAACGTATCCACCTGCGCAAAAATTTCACGCGGCGTGCCATCCAGACGGATAACCCCGTTATCCAATACCACCACACGGTCGGCTGCTGCCGCTTCCGCCATATAATGCGTAATGAGCACCACCGTCATGCCGCGCTCGCGGTTGAGCATGTGTACCGTATCCAGCACTTCTTTGCGCCCTTGCGGGTCTAACATAGCAGTGGGTTCATCCAGCACCAATACTTGTGGTTGCATTGCCAGCACACCCGCAATGGCAATGCGCTGTTTTTGACCGCCTGACAATTTGTGCGGTGCGCTTTCGCGGTGCTCATACATACCCACAGCGCGCAAAGCATCGTCTACACGTTTGCGAATTTCCTCTGACGGCACACCAAGATTTTCGGGGCCAAACGCCACGTCTTCTTCCACAATAGATGAAACCAGCTGGTTATCGGGATTTTGCAGTACCATACCCACCGTGCGACGAATTTCATATAGCAATGCTTCATCCGCCGTATCCATCCCCTTCACCCACACTTTACCACCGCAAGGTAATAAAATAGCATTCAGGTGTTTGGCAAGCGTGGATTTACCGCTACCGTTAGAACCAAGCAACGCAACAAAGCTCCCTTTTTCGATGGCGAGGTCAACACCGCGCAACACCGGCTTGGGGGCTTCGTTTGCATACGCATATTCAAATTCCACCTGTTGCGTACTGATAATCTCCATGGTTCCTCCGAGAAAACTACTTGGTCTCATGCCACATGGCGGTCGCACCGCAAGGCAGTACCAAACCGCTTGCGCTCACCGGCAAACCGATTTCGTCTGCCGAAAATTCACCGCCGTATTTTGTATCCATCAGTGATGCCAGTATGTACTGCATCACTGACGGGGATAGTCCCGTTGTATACGAATTGATAAGAAAGAACAGCGGGGTATCCGATAACAATTTCACACATTCCGATACCAAACCGTAAATCTGTTCTTCCAGTTTCCACACCTCACCGCCGGGACCTCTGCCGTAAGACGGCGGGTCCATCAAGATGGCGTCATAGGTGTTACCGCGGCGCAGTTCGCGTTGCACAAACTTGCCGCAATCGTCCACCAACCACCGCATCGGGCGGTCGGCAAGACCAGAATCCACTGCATTTTCGCGTCCCCACGAAACCATGCCTTTGGAGGCATCGACATGGGTGACGTGCGCACCCGCCGCTACGCAAGCGAGGGTGGCACCGCCGGTATACCCAAACAGGTTAAGCACCCGAATGGGTCTACCGGCATTTTTAATAAATTCCGTCATTTTATCCCAGTTGACCGCTTGTTCAGGGAACAAACCGGTGTGTTTGAAACCCATCGGTTTCAAGTTAAAGCGCAGGTCACCGTACCCGATTTGCCAACTTGCCGCTACCGAGCGAAACGTTTCCCAGTGTCCGCCGCCGGTACCCGAACGCACGTACCGTGCATGCGCCGTTTTCCAACGGGGGTCACGACGCTCACTGCTCCATATAATCTGCGGGTCGGGGCGAATCAAAATCACGTCGCCCCACCGCTCTAACCGCTCGCCGTCGCCGGCATCCAGCAACTCATAGTCTTTCCAGTTGTCTGCCACTCTCATGTTTTTCGTCAACCGCCAATCAAAGTCTTAATCGCATTGCAAATGGTCTCCGCCGCCTCATTGATAACTACAAAGTCTTTGCCTTCCACCATAACACGAATTACCGGTTCGGTGCCGGAAGGACGTACCAACACTCTGCCGTCTCTGCCCAGAGAATCGTTGACATCCGCAATCAGTTTTGCAACCGTTTCGTCTGCCGCATACTTCGCTTTTGCTGCCGAATCGGCACGCACGCTGGAAAGCACCTGCGGATAACGCGGCATCAAGGCGCCCACAGCGGAGAATTTCCAGCCGTGACGTTTGACGGCAGACAACAGATGCAGCGCGGATAACTGTCCGTCACCGGTGGTAGCAAATTTACGCATGATGATATGGCCCGACTGTTCGCCGCCGATAACATAGCCTTTTTCTACCATTTCCTCCAACACATAGCGGTCGCCCACTTTGGTAGATGACACGTCGATACCCGCCTCTTCGCAATAACGGAAGAAACCGAGGTTGGACATCACGGTTACCACAGCGGTGTTGCCGTTAAGTTCGCCAATACCTTTCAAATCGGTGGCAAGCGCGGCAATCATCTGGTCACCGTCTATCGTTTCACCGTTTTCGTCCACTGCCAGGCAACGGTCTGCATCGCCGTC
>JAZOCQ010000147.1:0-3222 GCA_045596565.1 Acutalibacteraceae bacterium | reverse complement strand
TGCTTCCAGTTCTAAATCGGATGGTGTTTTCGCTCGAATTTCCGCAATTTCCTTTAAACTCAGTTCACGCGCCAGCACAACCCGTTTTGCGCCCATATCATACAACATACGCGCTGTTTGATAATTGAAAACGCCCAGTTGCGTGGAAATATGCATTGATATTTCAGGACAGAACTGTTTTGCGAGTGCCAGCACACCCAAGTCTGCTATAATCAGCGCATCCGGTTTCAAGTCGTTCAGTAAAGAAAAATAAGCGGGCAGAGCTTCTATATCGGCATTACGTGCTAAAATATTACATGTTACATATACGCGCTTGCCCGCCTCATGTGCGAGAGCAATCGCTTGTCTCATAGCATCCGCATCAAAATTTTCGGTGGCAGCCCGCATACCAAATTGTGTATCTGCCAGATACACGGCGTCTGCACCATATAACAAAGCGGCTTGTAACCGCTCCATATCCCCTGCCGGTGACAGTACTTCCGGTTTTTGTATATGCATACTTAGCCCCTTATCCATACATACCGATACCATATTTACGGCAGACCGCTTCATGAGCGGCAAACGTTTTGGAGTAATACGTATTGCCTTTTGTATCGTTAGCAAAATAATAACATTGTGCAATATATTCGTCGTCGGACGGGAATATGGCGGCTTGCAAGGCGGCAATCCCGGGATTACAGATAGCACTCGCGGTTAAGCCATAGCGGCTGTACGTATCGTAAGCATTGTTAATAATCTCGGAACCTGCAATATTAGGCATTAAATCTTTTACATACAACGCCGTAGAATCACATTCCAAACGGGTGTAATCACTCGCAAGACGGTTATATAACACCTTGGTAACCTTGGGCATTTCGGCGTCATTAGCAGCTTCCATCTGCGCGATAGAAGCCATAATTACAACATCATCTAACGTAAGCCCTTTTTCTTGCATTGCAGATTTCATGGTATCGGTTAGTTTATGATTAAAATTAGACAGGAATTTTTGAATCACGCTTTTACCGCTGCTGTCTTTATAGAATTCATATGTATCCGGGAATAAATATCCTTCCAACCGATAAATTCTGCCTTGATATCTCTCGTCATCTTCTGCGGTGGGAATACTGTCAAAGAAGTCAAACTCATACGTTTCATTAAGCAGAGCATCATAAAAATCAGCAGTGGTACACACACCATTTTCCGACAATTTAGCAGCAATCTGGTCAATTGTGAAACCTTCCGGGATAGTTACAGTAACCGTTTCGCGCGGATTCCCCGCGATGATAATATCGGTAAGAGTCTGGTATCCCATATTAGCGGCAACGCTGTATATACCCGCTTGATATTTGCCATCACGTTTAGAAAATCGTGAATACAAGCGAAAAATCAGTGGGTGGTCAATCAAGTTATTTTGCTCCAAAACAGCAGCAATATCTTCCGTAGAAGCACCTTGTTTGATAACAACTTCTACCCTTGTGTCGGGTTTGTTTAAACCTGTAAAATCTAATGTGCCGATACTGATACCATATGCGAGGCATCCGCAAATTGCCAGAATAACAATAAACAGTATAATTTTACTAACACAGCCTTTACCTGTTTTCTCGGTTTCAGAGGATTTGCCATGTTTAAGTTGTGTGCTATCATATTCACTTATAGTTTGATCAATTGTCTCGTTTCCCGCAAGAGCGTCCTCTCCCTCTTCTTCTACTAAAGGCGGCAACCCTGCTTTTTCACGTTGCTCGGCTTTAGCTTCTCTTAAAAGTTCTTTAAAATTTCCTGCCATATCTTTCACCTCTGATTTTACGCAAAAAGCGGTCGGTAACCAACAACTCAACAGTGCGGTCATATCTACCGTGCGGCAAACTGGGGCGGATACATTCGCTGTAACAAACCCCAATGATATCTCCGCCGAAACGAGACAAAAAACGGTCATAATACCCTTTGCCGTAACCTAAGCGGTATCCGTTCCAGTCATACGAAAACGCAGGAACCAGACAAATTCCCTTTGAAAAATCGGTTACCAACTTTTCGGGATTGGGTAACGGCTCCAACACGCCAAAACTACCGGGCTGTAGGTCATCTAACCCATTAATATAATAAAACTCCATTAAGCGTGTATCAGGAACACAGCGTGGCACGGCTACTTTTTTACCATCCAGTAATGCCTGTTCAATGATAGCGTGTGTATCCACTTCAATAGCCGTAGATACATAGGTCAACACCGTATCATTCTGACGATACTGCCATAAACGATATATCCGCTGTGCGATTTTACTGTCCTTTTCCGCTTTGGCATCCGGTGTCAAATCACGGCGCATTTGTTTATATTTTTCACGTAGTTGTGATTTTATCGGTCTGATATCTGTTATTGGCATTGCATTGCTTCTTTCAGTAAATTTGCTTGTTGGGATGAGCTTAACGCCTTCACGATTTCCAAGCCGAAATCGACAGCGACACCGGCACCTTTACCGGTGATGATATTTCCATCGGTAACCACCGCCCCGTTCGTAACAATAGCACCGATAAGTTCTGATTCAAAACCGGGATAACACGTTGCACGTTTGCCCTTGAGCAACCCTTTGTGTCCTAAAATAGACGGAGCGGCACATATAGCAGCAATCCACAGTTGATTTTCAGCGGCATAATCAAGTGCGTCTTGTACCACTTGAGATTGTTCAAGATGCACCGTCCCCGGCAAACCACCGGGCAAAATCATGGCAGTGGCATCCTCTATTTTTAACTCATCTTGGGTAATATCCGTTACTACTGTAATGGCGTGTGCGCCCGTAATTTGTGTGTTTCCCACACCTACCGTTGTCACCGTTAAACCGGCACGACGCAGCACGTCCACGGTAGCGAGCGCTTCTATCTCTTCAAAGCCATCTGCTAAAAACACGTAAATCATATGGACCTCCGTCTCAAATATCAAAAACCGTCCCAAAAAACGGAATTTCTTTTTCGTATAATAATTCTTGAGCTTTTTCTCGCAACGGCAACGCCATCAAAGACGCCTGACCCGCTTGCGGTAAATTGACGTATACCGACCGATTAGGGAAAGCTTCTTGTAATGCAGAAAGCATACACGGCAATTTTACATTGTCACACAATACTTCCGGCACAAAAACATTTTCATTTTGCTGTATCACCAACGCCGTTCCGCCATCAAAATAGGCGATTTGCGCGTGTGACAATAACAATTCCAATATCACTTGCGAAAAAACTGCGTGCGAAGTCGGATCGTAG
>JAZOCQ010000146.1:0-1780 GCA_045596565.1 Acutalibacteraceae bacterium | reverse complement strand
ATGGTCAAGGATACCCGAACCGCCTTTGAGACCAGCAACATCAACGCAGTAATGGACGGCGATCTTGATGGGTTTATCAACGCGTATCTCACCGCCGCCAACAACGGCACGTTGGGTTATAAAGAATAACAAAAAAGATGTGTGGATCCCACACATCTTTTTTGTTATTCCGCACTTTGGTGCATAGCAAATACTTTTTGTTTTTTGCCGTCAAACAAGCCGTAATCGTCTACTTCCACTTCTACGTCATCTTCCGTATTTTCCAGCGAGTACGCAATCTCGGCATAATATTCTACGCCGCCTTTTATATTCTTCATCTGGTCTTCGGCATCATACGCGCACGTTTGGGGCAGTTCTTCATAATATTCCATCAGTTGAATACCGTTTTGGTACACATAAAAATCGCCTTCATAAAAGAGCGACGTAGCCGTCTTACCTTGATTTTTTAGTAAGTACTTTATAATGATAACGTCTTTGCCGTTTGCATCCTGACACAAGCGGTAACTGTCTATCTCAATTTCCGCCTTAGTCGCCGCACCGTCCAAAAGCAAAACACCGCCGTAAACCAAGTACGGTACGCCCAACGACGTAACAGCGAGAACACAGATAGCACCAATCGCAATTAAAATCAGATGCCATTTTTTCATACAAACACATCCTTGCAAGAAATTACAACCGTATTATACCATACAGCACGTTGATTTTCAAGTGTCACTTATAAGACGTAATAACAGTCAAAAACTCTCAGTTTTTGACAATATACAGAAAAAACACGGCTTGCGTTGCAAACCGTGTTTTTTTACAAGTATTTTTTGACAATGGCTTTCATTTCATCCCAACAAGCTTCCATTTCCGTTGCCAACTTAAACTGGGTACGGCAACGCACCAGATTATGCTCCGCGTATTTGGTTTTAAAATACACGTCCCCGCGCAGATAATCTTCCAGGAAACGCATACCGCATTCCATTGTCATCATCTTGGCGCCTTCGGGCAACAGCATAATTTCACCTTCGGTAAGCAGACCGCCGCAACCGGCAAGAAAACCTTTTACATACACTTCAAACAGCACAACATCAAAATGCACCTTAGAAAGATCTTTTTCATCTTCTGCCGCGGTGCTGGCGCCAAAACGGATAGCATCGCCAAAGTCATTGACCGAAAAGCCCGGCATTACGGTATCAAGGTCGATAACGCACAATGCTTTTCTGGTTTTCTTATCCAACATCACGTTATTGGATTTGGTGTCATTATGGGTCACACGCAACGGCAAAACGCCTGCAATATGTGCTTTGTACAGTGTGGGGTAAAACTTCTCTCTTGCCTTAACAAACGCAATTTCTTCGGTCGCATCTGCGGCGCGATGACATACGTCCTTTTGGACAGCATCCATAAAATCGCGGAATCTTTTCGGCGTATTGTGGAAATCGGGCAACGTTTCCACCAACGTATCAGCAGGAAAATCGTTAAGATGCCGTTGGAACATACCAAACGCTACCGCGCACTCGTAAAAATCCTCGGGATTTTCGGTGATTTCCAGACAAATGGAGTCTTCCACGAATTCATACATACGCCAACAATAGCCACCGTCAAAGTAGCACTTTTTGCCGTCTTTTGTAGCCACCATTCGTAAGATGCCACGCGGGTCATCCACCTTGGTTTTCAAAAAATCGGTCACCTTTTCGATATTCGCAATGACCTGCATCGGTTCTTTGAAAATATGGGTGTTGATTGCCTGCATAATGTACCGTTTTATGGTATTATCCTCCCCCGGACATAAAAC
>JAZOCQ010000145.1:0-5009 GCA_045596565.1 Acutalibacteraceae bacterium | reverse complement strand
TGATATCAATTTTGGTGACAACGACGCCTGCCGCCGCCAGCAAAGCAAGATAGCGAACGTCTCTGAGTATCGTCTTCATCGGCGCCCTTTCGAGAATTTTCACGTTGCTGTAAATGATAACGTCTGCGGTACGGTAAAAGTAAGCGAGCATCGTGCCGATGAGAACACCGGTGATGCCCAGCGGTTTTACCAGCGCAAGCTGCCCCACAAGACAAATCACCATTTCAATCAATGCGCGGTTTTGCGTTTCTCTGTAATGCCCCATCGCATTTATCATCGTAGCGCCCGGCGTTCTCAGACAATTTAACAAGCCCATCCCTGAAAACAGGAATATCAGCTCTGTTCTGACATATTCTGCATCGGTGACCCCTTGCGTATACAGGCTGATAAAAGGCTTTATCATCACGATTGCCGTTATATATGCCGTAAACGTCAAAATCTGATATCCGAGTTCGTATATCTCATACACGCGGTTAATCCTTTGCTTGTCCCCGGTTGTAAACAGACTTCCCATACCCGCAAGCATAGCAGAGGAAAAGGTGGCGAGCACGGTATTGATACCGGTAAAAACGAGATTATACACCGAATATACGCTCGCCTCCGCAAGACCGCAAAACTTTGCAACTATCAGCGTCTGGCTGCCGAAAATGATAAGTCCCGCCACCTGATGAATGGTTGCAGAGCCGCGTCTGGAAACCGCCACATAATCCGGCTGTGCATTCTTGTCAATGTATTTATAGTTTGACTTCACGTATATCGCCAAAACGATAATTCTGCACACGTATGCAAACGCCGCCGCCAACTGCACCACGATGATACCAAACTGCATTTTAATCATCACAATGGTCAGCACACTGCTCAATACGGCGCCGATTATCTGCGCGATGTTTACCACGTACATCTTCTGGTCTGCTATTAAAAGCGACCGATATTTACCGATGAGCAAAAACTCCGATACACCCGATATGGATAAGACGAGGATAATGGTCGCAATAAACGTATACGGCAACTCCTCATTGACGAAAAACGGATATATCAGCGCAATCGCCACCGAAGCAAGTGAAAAGAGTATGCCCGATTTGTTGAAAGTCTTTGCAACGGCTTTATATATAGACGATATCGCGCCCTCGTCATTTTCGTTGAGCGGCTCATACAATGACACAACCGTAGACTCCGAAATACCGGCACCCACAAGCTGCACGTAACTCATTATCTGCTTTATGGTGGATATCAGTCCGTTTACGACCGAGCCGAACGTGCCGATTATCAACGGCGGAATGATGATGTTTACAACCGTGTTGATAACCTGATACGCCATATTGAATATTACGTTCTTTATCGCAAACAAGGTTCTGGAAATGGTTTTTTTATTATTCCCCATTTTTACTCCTTACTTTCTCAGCCTATCAAGCGTTACTCTCACACAGTACATCATAAACAGTAAAACGACGTTCGTTTTCAGGGCACGTGCCGTCTCAAACCAGCCCTCGTATTTTCTTCTTACCTTTCGGTACATAGAAAAATGGCCCATTTTCTGCTTGAAACTAAGAGCGTTATAGTTTTGGAGCTCCTGTATATAAAGCAAATAGCCTTTGGGGCTTTTCTCATAACAGCCTTCTCTGCCGTCAGTCAAGCCGCCTTCCAGATAGTTGCATACATACGCGTTATCATTATACCAGCGAAGCAAATAGCCGTCTGCAGCAATTCTGTTCCACACAACCGCCTCACTGATAAACTTCTCCCCTTCGATTTCGGGGAACGGATACTGTTTGAGTAAGTCGGTATAAAACACCTCAAACTTATCGCCGGTGATGTTATACGCTTGTCTTTGAAGTGCGGTTGCATCCACGTGCTCCCCTTCAAAAGTGGAGCCTATCGACGTATCCGTATCGTAACATCTTTGCAGCGCTATTCCTGCAAATTTTTTGTTTTCTTTTTCAATATCCGAAAAGTACTTTTCAATGCTTTGTGTTGCGGTCGGAATGATATAATCATCCGAATCAACGATGGCAAATACCTTGCCGGAGGCCAACCGCACACCGTGATTGATGGCACGGTGCTTACCGCCGTTGGGCACCCTCTTATAAACGATATTGAAATCCTTTGCAGAAAGGTTGGAAAAAGCCTCCTGCGTACCGTCGGTCGAGCCGTCGTCAACGATGACCCACTCGAAGTTTTTAACCTTCTGCGCGCAAAGCGACTCGTACAGTCTCATCATCAGGTCTTTCCGGTTATATGCCGGTGTGAAAACCGTACAAAAAATACTTTCCATAGTTATCTCCCATTAGCCTGGCTTAGTCCAGCCTAGCTTAACTTATCAATTAGCGCGTTCCAACGTTTCATCACGTTTTCCTTTGAAAAGCGCTCTATATCCTCTACCGCTTTTGCGGAAAACGCAACACGCTTGTCCGTATCCTCAATCAGCATACATATTTTTTCTGCCAACAAATCGGTATCATACGTCGGTACCAAACAACCGTTTTTATTATCCGTAACGATTTCGGCGGGCCCTGTGGGACAATCGAAACTGACGATTGGAAGTTTCGCGGTTTGCGCCTCCAAAAGAACGAGGGGCAATCCCTCGTAATAAGAGGTCATAACGAAAAGCGCATACTGTTTATACCGCTGTTTAAGGTCGCTGACGTTGCCCATAAGACTGATAAAATCCGACAGTCCATGAGAAGCGATATCGTCTTGTATCGCGGCGTGCAACGTGCCTTCTCCGTAAATATCCCAATGCCAATCGGGGTGCCTTTCTTTCACCTTTACCGCTGCCCTTACGAGAAGGTCATACCCTTTGACGCTTTCCAGCCTGCCTGCCGAAATGATGCGTTTGGATGCAGCGTCGTAAACCGCCCCCGCGTCTTCGCTTCCCGTAAACCAGTTCGGAATAAACAGGGTGGTTTGCTCTTGCAATCGGTATTGTTTTAAGAAATTTTTTCTGTCACGCTCGGTCAAGGCTACAACCACGTCACAGTATTTTGCGCCGATATACTGACGAAGCTCGTGCTTTTTACCGTATGTTTTGTTTTCAAGATTGGAATGCTCGCAATACACCGTCTTGGTTTTCAGACCCAACGCCGCCAGAACGGCTACCGTAACGACGCCCGCAGTTATCACAAACAGAATGTCTATCTCCTGTTTCCGCAAGATGCTTCTCAGACGGTTTTTCAAAGTCAGCAGATGGGTGGGGATGGAAACCGTTTTCTCGGATAAAATATGAACGGTATACGGGTTGCCTTCCTTTTTAAAATGCTTTTTGTCAAAGAGGCTTATCATATGGACCTCATGCTCACCGCACATTTCTTCCGCCATATTCAGAGCAACCCTTTCCGCGCCGCCCGTTAAAGATACGTCATAAACCAAAAAACCGATTTTTTTCATACGTCACCTATTATACAGTGCGAAATAAGTTCTTTCGCAATTTTTGTCATCCCAAACGGGAAAGAACGCTTTGTGTGCCGCGATAAACGTTTCGGACATTTCATAGTCCCGCTCAACCAATTCGCGCAAAAGGGCAACCGCTTCATCTGCGGTGTTGCACACCTCTCCCAGCCCTGCATTGCGGTAACTGTAATAGCCCTCGGCATACTGCGCAAGGCGGAACCGCTGCTCGTCAAACTGGTAATAGATTACCGGTTTTTTCATATACGCGAAATCCAACGCTACGCTGGAATAATCGGTTATCATTGCCGCCGAGTCCATCAACAACCGCCGAATGTCTGAATTTTTATTGTCTACAATCTTGATATTGTCGCAATCGGTGGAAAAACAGGAAATATATTTTTGCATATTTCTGTGCGGATAGAAATACAGCGTGATGCCGTTATCCGCCAGCAACGCGGCAAGGCCCTTGTGATTGATGAGTTCCTGATACTTTTGGAAATATTCGGTATTTTTGAAATCCGAGGTATCCTCAAACTCCTTGGAATACTCATTCTTGGAAGCAATCCACTCGCGCCAGCTCGGCATCAGAACAATCTGCTTTTTATCGGGCGTTACACCGTGGTAATCGTCAAATCTGGCAAACCCGACGTACAACAGATTTTCATCAGGATACCCGAAGTGCTCTTTGATATACGCGTACTCGGGTTGTGCGCCGCAGATAAACCGCTTTATCTTGGTGTTCTCATAAAAAAGCCATTCTGCACGGTTAATGGTGATGCCGTGCTGCAAAAACACCGCCTTGCTTTTAATGGCGGAAAACACTTCCAGCACGTAACACACCGCCGCGTTGGGCTTGCCCGCCTTTTGACTGCTGATATTATACTCCGCCGCAAAGTACAAAATCCAATGGAAAAGACTGCCGTACTTCACCGTTTTTCCGATAGCTTTTACCTTTTGGAAATCCTTGCTCTTATAACTGATTGCATAATACGCGTCTACCTTACTGTCAAACGAGTTGAGATATTTGAAAAAGCATATACCGTTATCTCTGGCTTCCATCTTGTCCTCGCAAACCAGCCAGATGCGTTTTTTGGCGAGTTTAACATACAGCTTGTAAAAAGCAGACGGAATGAGTGCAAAAAGAAAGACGAAAACCTGCCCGATATCCTCCGCTTTCAGATAATTCAATTCGTGCATTATTTTCTTCAAATTCATTTTTCTTTATCCTTTTCGAGAAAACTTCCCGCCTTGCGGGCGGCGGTTTCGCCTTTTATTCTGCCGTCGTTTGCCGTGTACGGCATTATACGCGCATACTTCTTCCCGATAATCATAGCACAAAAAAACGAAAAGGTCAATACGTACAACCTGTCGCACAAACGCCGCTTTCCTCCCCCTCCCCTGCCGCAATCAACATTTTATATTGAAAAAAGTTGCAAGATGTGCTATCCTTTTTGTGTTATGCG
This sequence comes from Acutalibacteraceae bacterium, assembly GCA_045596565.1. Lineage (GTDB taxonomy): Bacteria > Bacillota > Clostridia > Oscillospirales > Acutalibacteraceae > URNF01. The sequence goes on along the minus strand of JAZOCQ010000145.1, from coordinate 159 downwards.
GGGAAACAGGTGTGAATCCTGTACGAGCCCGTCGCCGTGAGATGCATTTTTTGTTGTTTTCTACCCGATGCCGCAAATCGGGGACAAGCCATTGGGTAGCCAAAGCATTTAAACCCGAACCAGTCTTAAAGGGCGGTTTTTCGGTATCTTTTGGCTCAT
>JAZOCQ010000144.1:0-9304 GCA_045596565.1 Acutalibacteraceae bacterium | reverse complement strand
CAACTACACCAACGCGTAACGAAAACACAAAAACGCCGCGGCCCGCAAAGCGTGCCTCGGCGTTTCCTTTTTTATTTCATTAACTTCAAGAACTCGCGCATAAAGTAGGGGAGATCTTGCGGCCGTCTTGACGTGACGAGGTTGTCACATACCACGACGGGTTGATCCTTATAATTGGCACCGGCATTTACAAGATCATCTTTAATGCCGGGATAGCAGGTGGCGTCCACACCGCCGAGCACCTTGGCGGAAATGAGGATCTGTTGCCCGTGACAGATGGAGGCGATCGGCTTTTTCTGCTCGAACATCTCGCGCACCAAACGGATCACGTCTGCATTTTGCCGCAGTTTTTCGGGAGCAGAGCCGCCGGGGAGGATCAAGCCGTCGTAGTCGGCACTGCTGATGTCGGCGACGGCTTTGGTGGCATCGCATTCAAAGTGGTATTTGCATTTGACGGTTTTCTCCGTAAAGGAAGCGACGTGGGTCTCAAATCCTTCCTCCAACACGCGGTAATACGGATATAAGAGTTCCGAATCGTCACACATATCCGACGTGATGATGAGTACATTTTTCATAGTAACACCTCATTGATTGTTTTTAGCATACCCGTACAAGCCGTACAGGGCGCAGGTGGCGGTATCTTGCACCAAGGAGTGCGGCAGTTTGGTGGCGCTCTCAAAGCCGTCTTTCATCAAATCAAACGATTTGGAGATCTGACCGCCGATGACCACTTCATCAAAACGGTCATCGGTGCGCTTTTGTTCAAGACACAGCCCCAAATAGCGACCGAAAGCGTAAAAGACATCCAACAGCGGTTGGTTGCCGCCTCTCGCTTCATCCGCCATATCCTTGATGTTGGAGAAGGTATATCCCCGTTCTTTTGCCGCTTGCAACAGAGCGCGTGTGGAGACGTAATCCTCCGAGATGCCGTCTAAAAACGGCATGTTCCATAAAGGGCTCGCCGGCGTTTGGCTGCTGTTTAGTTGGATGACACCGCATCGCACGTTGGCATATCCCAAACCGGTGCCGAGCATCACACACGCGACGTCGCAGGCTTTAAGGTGCGGCTTTTCTTCCAAAACACCCAGCGCAAAGGCGGTGGCATCGTTCATGAAGCACACCTGCATTTGCGGTAGCTTTTGTGCGAGCAGGTCTTTGAGGCGCACACCGAAAAGCGCATGCAGTTTGTGTTTCATCAAACTGGTGCCGGTGGCGTAGTCGAACGGACCCGGGGTGGAAACGGCGAGGAAATCCGGTGCGGTTTCGCCGCAAAAGTCTAACAAGTGCGCGACGATACCGTTTTCACCGGGTTCATCTTTAACGGCAAATTGACCGAGAGTTTCCTCGCTGTTATGGAACACGCCGTATTTTACGGCGGTTCCGCCGACGTCTAATGCCAAGATTTTCATGCGATCATCTCTTTAGTTGTGTTTTGTGAACGGTGACCACACCCACACCGAGGTTGCGGATGCGGTACTTGCCGAAGTTTGCGGGAACCACTGTGATGTCCAGTGAATTCATATCGTAATAGAGTTCGGGATTGTCGATGGATTCCACGCGTACTTTTTCACCGTCGACCAGTGCGAGTACGTGGAACAGACCGTCGGTGTTATCGTCGATCTCCTCCTCAAAAATGAGGTTGCGGAGAGAGAAGTATAAGAGGTCGTGCTCGCCGACGATGATTTCCTTTGCCGTGCCGTTTTCACGTACCACGCCGCCGTGGTTGACGAGGTTTTCGGTGACCCACTTAGCGTCGCGTTCCTTGCGGATGACGTCTTTACCCATTTTCATGTGAATGGGGCGGGGAAGACCGGTCTGCGGATCGGTGCGCTGATAGTCGTACAGTTTATAGGTGTAGGAGCCGACCGTAAGACTGCCGATTTCCAAAATGACCTGGTTGCGACCGGATGCGTGAATGGTACCGGCAGGGATCATGACCTGCGTGCCGGGGACGGAGTCTACGGCGTTGATGTATTTCTGATAGTCGATGAGCTCGTGCGTGGTTTGTGCGCGATCTGCCAGTTCCATAAATTCGTCGCCGCTGTTTTCATTGGCAAAGCCGAGGTAGGTTTTTGCCTGATGACCGGCACGGACGACGTAGTAGCTTTCGTCCTGACGACCGAACTCGCCGTGGTTGCTGATGACGTAATCGGCATGGGGATGGCACTGGATCGACATGTTACCTGACGAATGGAACGTATCGTCGTAGTTGAAACGGACGGGGAAATAACCGCCGAATTCGGTGTACGCCTTGTGACCGAGCAGTTTTTCGCCCATCGCCTGCACGAAGGTGAAGAACGGCACTTCAAACTCGCCCGCTTCGTCCAGCATCGCGACCAGCGACACTTCGAGCGGAATCATATCGAAGATCCACGCGCAGTTGCGCATTTCTTTCGGCAGGTTTCTGAGTTTGTGGATGTAGAATCCGCCCCACACGCCTTCCAGGTACACGGGACGGCAACGGAACGGACGTCTGTTCAGTTCCTCAAACAGTTCCATCACACTGCCGAACGGCAACATTTTCATTTGCGTCGGTTCGTCGGCGGTGATATAGTAATCGAGTTTTTGGGTTCTCATGAGTCCCCAACGTTGTTCCATCGCGGTTTCAAAATCCACGTAATAGTTGCGGCGCATCATGAGTCCGTAGGGGAGTTCCTCGGTCAGGCCGATGTTGCGGTTTTTACCGTTTTTGCAGTTAAGCACCGACGTTCTGGGGGTGACGTCGATCCAGATGCGCATATCGTATTCGTCCTGCAATTCCTCGGACAGCGAGCCTTTGCCGTATACGAGTACTTTGCCGCCGTTTTTGATGCGGGCTTTCAGTTGTTCGACCTTTTCGGCATCTTGCAACCCTTTATAGCCTTCACGGTAGCGTCTGCCGTACAGCAAAACGGGGTCGACCTCACGGTCCTCGGGCAGGAACGGCTCGACCTTTTTCGTGATGACCTCGCTCGGCAACATGACCGAGGCGGCGTCGATAAACTCAATGCCGGTGCGGGCAAGCTGTTGCTTGAGCACGTTGATGAGCATCTCATACTCAGCGCCGGGGTAAGCATCAATACCGATGCTGTTCGCGTTTTCAAAGAATTTTGCAATTTGCTTGCCAACGTTTAAAATGCCGCTGACCAGGTTTTCTTTCACCGATGCGGGGATCTGTACGGTGTTGACCGCATTCGGATCGGCATACGGGAACGGATGGAACATAAAACTCATGTTTTTTGCACTCCTTTATTTGTGTTCTAACCACATTATATTTGTAAAAGTACAATTCGTAAAGGGTGTATCTTGACAAATAATAGGAGTATTTTGACATTTTCACAGGTTTGCGCTATAATAAGGGCGAGGTGGTGTTATGGATTTTCACATCCTGGAATGTAAACACTTTGTGGCACCCTCTGCCACGTCTGTTATCAAGCGAACCGTTTGCAATCACGAGTTGGATTATTACGTAAAGGGCGAACGGACGCTGTACGTTGACGGCGTGCCGCACGCGGTCAAGGACGGGTACGTGTGTTTTCGTCGTCCGGGGCAGGAGGTATACAGTTTCGGTGACTATAACTGCTATATTATCACGCTGGATTTTTCAAAAGAAACGCCGATTGCCGATTACACCCGCAACAAAGCGAGCGTTCTTGAGCCGATTTCCGACAACGGCATGATTACGGCGATTCCGACGGTGTCTCCCGTGCGGCGTTCCAAAGAATTGTTGCCGTTGATCTCATCGCTTTCCGAGCAGTCCGACAAAAATACCGAATCCTCCCACATGTTGCTCCATGAGATTTTGTATCTGCTGAATGCGGATATTTGCCACCGGTACTATGAAGAACACAATGCTACAACGGCAATCGACGACGTGTTTGAATACATCAACAAGCATTACGCGGAGAAGCCGTCGTTAGACGAGTTGGCGGCGCTGTCGTACATGGATAAAAGTTATTTGTGCCGTGCGTTTAAAAAGCGGTTCGGGCAGTCGCCGATCGAGGCGGTGATCCGCTTGCGTCTGAACCACGCGCGGGATCTGCTTCTTAACACAGATATGACGGTGAAAGAAATTGCAATTGCTTGCGGGTACAACGATACGTCGTTTTTTATTGCTCAGTATAAAAAAGCGTTTGAGAGTACCCCAAACGAGGACCGGAAAACAATGCTGCAAGTAACAAAAAGTGTTCGCACAAGTGTTGGATAAAGATCGAAAACCAATGGGTATACTCTTTAAAAATAGAGGCGTGCAAGTAGAGATAATCAGCGACAGGGAGAAAAAGTCTCTCTGCCGCTTTTTACTCTCGCCACAAACAAGTTGACATCTCAACTTGTTTGTGGTAGAATACAAAAGTTGAGATGTCAACTTTTTGTTTAAAAAGGGGAATATATTGTATGTTGGAAAGATTTGAACGGTTTTCATACGCTATGTTTGAAATTTCGCGTTGTTGGCGAAAGCTCGCGTCCGAGGAACTTGCAAAATACGGATTAAAGAGCCCTCATGCTACCTACCTTACAACAATGTATAAATATCCCGAAGGTATCACTGTGCCAAATCTTTGTGAAGTTAGCGGCAAGGATAAATCGGACGCTTCCCGAATGATTGCCATTCTTGAAGAAAAAGGACTTGCGTGTAAAAAAGATGTTGGTGGCAGCCTTTATCGTGGGCTTTGGGTTCTTACCGATGAAGGAAAAACCGCTGCCGAGCAAGTTAGCCTTCGAGCAAGTAAAGCGGTAGAACTTGCGGGTAAAGACCTTGATGAAGAAACAAGAAATATTTTTTACAAGGCGCTTGAGTCTATTACATCCAATCTGACAATGCTCAGCAAGGAAGGAATACCGGAATAATGAATATCGTATCTAAAAGCGCAAGCTTTACGAAGCGTTGTTACATATATTTTTACGATAAACTCTAAAAGGATTTGAATACAATGAAAGCAAGAATTATTGTGGATTCCACGGCAGATTTAGTGCCGGAAATCGAACAACGTGTACATGTTGTTCCGCTTACGGTACACTTTGGTCCGGAAGAATATATCGATGGCGTTACCATCGATCATAAAACCTTTTATGAAAAACTTGTAGAAAGCGATGTGCTTCCTACTACAAGTCAAGCCACGCCTGACGCTTTTATAAAAGAATTTAACAAAGCAAAAGAAGCAGGTGAAGCAGCCGTTGTGATTACGCTTGCGTCGAAGTTTTCCGGCACATATCAAAGCGCAACTATTGCGGCTGAGGATTATGAAAACGTTTACATCGTTGATAGTTCCAGTGCGGCTATGGGTAGTGGTATTTTAGTTGAACTTGCTTTTAGGCTTTTAGATGAAGGTAAGAACGCAGAAGAAATTGCGGCAATACTCGAAGAAGAAAAGAAAAAGATTGTTGTGGTTGCGCTTGTTGACACACTTGAATATTTGAAAAAAGGCGGTCGTATTTCAAAAGCCGTTGCCTTTGCCGGCGGTGTGCTAAATATTAAGCCTGTCCTTTCTGTCATTGACGGTGAAATCAATATGCTTGGCAAGGCGCGTGGTTCCAAGATGGGCAACAATTTGCTCGTACAGGAAATTGATAAAGCAGGTGGCATTGATTTTAACAAACCTGTTTTGCTTGGTTATAGTGGACTTTCCGATGCACTTCTGTTAAAGTATATTGAGGATAGCCGTCATATTTGGGAAGGAAAGCTTAAAGAAGTGCGTTATACAACCGTCGGCAGTGTTATCGGTACACACGCAGGTCCCGGTGCTGTTGTTGTGGCATTCTTCAAAAATTAATAATCAAATACACAAAAACGGAAAGGATTGTTTTTATGAAGAAGACAAACGAAAAATATGAAGTATTATTTACGCCTTGGAAAATCGGTAATGTTGAAATCAAAAACCGAATTGTGATGTGCCCAATGGGCGGTACTTCACTTTTTGGTTGGTTTGAGCTTACGGGTTGTGGCTTCGACAAAGAGGCGGCAAAACTTTTTCTTGAAAGAGCAAACAACAATGTAGGTCTAATTATTCCGGGTATCGCACCGCTTCGTGATACCTTCTGGGGCAAATGGCTCTGGCAAAATCCGAAAATGTTTGAAGAACTTACGGAGTTTATGGACGAAATCCATAAAACGGGGGCTAAATTATTTATTCAGCTTACTGCGGGTATGGGGCGTTCTTGGGCAATTACCGAACTTGTAGCGCCGTTACATAAAAATAAAATTACCCGTGCTATTGTAAAGCCGATTATTGATACAAGCCACGAGCTTGCCTCTCCGTCACCGCAAAAATCTCGTTGGGCGCACGATATTGAATGCCCCGAAATGACAAAGCATCAAATTCACGAAATTATTGAAGCTTTCGCAAAAACGGCAAAGCTTTGCCGTGATGCAGGGGTTGATGGTGTTGAAGTTCACGCCGTTCACGAAGGCTATCTTTTAGATCAGTTTGCTATTGAATTTTTTAACAAGCGTACTGACGAATACGGTGGCAGTTTTGAAAACCGCTATCGCTTTGCGGTAGACGTTGTAAAAGCCATTAAAGAGGCGTGTGGTCAAGATTTTCCCGTATCGCTTCGCTACTCTGTAGAATCGAAAATGAAAGGTTTTTGCGAAGGTGCAATGCCCGGTGAAGAGTACACCGAGGTTGGCCGTAATATGGCTGAATCCGAAAAAGCGGCTAAATACTTGCAGGACGCAGGTTATGATATGTTAAATGCCGATAACGGCACTTATGACTCTTGGTATTGGGCTCATCCGCCTATGTATATGCCCGAAAACTGCAACCTTGAAGATGTAGCGCATATTAAAAAGTTTGTAGATATTCCTGTGGTTTGCGCAGGCCGAATGGATGCAGAGGTTGGTGCAAAAGCGGTTGCTGACGGTAAAATTGATGCGGTAGGCGTTGCGCGTCAATTTCTTGTAGATCCAGAATGGATTACCAAGCTTATCGAAGACAGATTGGAAGATATTAAACCTTGTATTTGTTGTCACAGCGGATGCTTTAACTTCTCGTCTTCAAAGGGACACGCTAACACACAAGACTTAACCGATACAATGGGACTTGCGCGTTGCGCTCTGAACCCCGAAACAATGCAATCTAAAAAATACCGTATCGAACTTGCAAAGAAAAAGAAAAGTGTCGCTATTATCGGCGGTGGTATCGGCGGTATGGAAGCGGCTATCGTTTGTGCTAAACGCGGTCACAGTGTTACTTTATATGAAAAGAGCGACAAATTAGGTGGCGTCTTTATCGCGGCAGCGGCTCCTAAATTCAAGGAAAAAGACAAGGCGCTTATCGCTTGGTATATTCGTGAGCTTTCAAAGTACCCGATCGAACTTAAAATGAATACCGAAGTTAAAGATGTTACATCTCTGGGTGCGGATGAAGTTATTGTAGCCACCGGTGCGGTTGCCAAAAACATCCCGATCAAAGGTGCTGATACGGCAGTTGAAGCGGTTGATTACTTGCTTGGAAACAAAACCGTTGGCGAAAACGTTGTGGTGATCGGCGGAGGTCTTACAGGTTGCGAAATTGCTTATGATTTATATTTGGACGGCAAAAAGCCTGTAATTGTTGAAATGCAAGACGACCTTATTACCACTCCCGGTGTTTGCCTTGCAAACACAAGCTATTTGCGTGATTTCTTTAAAACAAATAAAGTTCCCGTGCATCTCGAAACCTCGCTCTTGGCAATAAACGACGGCAGCGTTACCCTGAAAGATAAAGAAGGCAAAGAGTTTACGGTAAATACCGATTCGGTAATTCTTTCTGTTGGTTATAACCCCGCTCCTATTGCTAAAAAGGGCAAACATATCCATATTATTGGCGATGCACAAAAAGTTGGCAACTTACGTTCTGTTATTTGGGGCGCATGGAATACTTGCATGAAGCTGTAAGGAGAATAAAAATGATTTTAACAAAAGAACAACAAGCAATTCTTGATGGTGAAAAAGGCGAAACCATGGCTAAGGTTATGAAAACCCTGGTTATGTATGGTGATGCTTTTGAAGCTGAAAAGTTAGTGCCCATCACTTCCCAAAACAACCATCTGGTAACCTCATTCGGTCTTAAAGTAATGTCGCCTGTTTATGATTTGATGCAACAATTACTTGATGCGGATGTAGTATCAAGTCAAAAGTTCTCGGTTGATCCAAGACCGCTTGACAAAAATGTTCCTGCAAACGTTTTGCAAAATTTGGTGTTTAACAAGTTTATGTACACCAAGCAGGATTTCTACGAAGGTCAGCTTGAGAAGCTCGGTCTTATGGATAAAGATGCCTTTACCTGTACTTGCTATATGGACGAGGTTGGCAACAAGCCTCAAAAAGGCGATGTTCTTTCTTGGGCTGAATCCAGTGCGGTAGTTTATGCCAACTCGGTGCTTGGTGCTCGTTGCAATAGAAATTCGGGTATTATTGATATCATGGGCTCTATCGTGGGTTACGTTCCTTATTTTGGACTTCTTACCGACGAAGGCCGAAAAGCTACTTGGGTTGTTAAAATCCAAACAGCCAAAAAGCCTGAAGCACAGTTGTTAGGTTCGGCTATCGGTATGAAGGTTATGGAAGACGTGCCTTACGTTGTAGGTCTTGACAAGTGGATTGGTACCGATCTTGACGATGCAGCTTGCGCCTATCTTAAAGATTTTGGCGCAGCTACTGCATCTAACGGTGCGGTTGGTCTGTATCATATTGAAAACCTTACACCTGAAGCAAAAGAACTTGGCGAAAGTCTTATTGCTGAAAGTGCACGTGAATATATTATTGATGATGCAGAACTTGAGAGAGTGCAGAAAAATTACCCTGTCATTTGGAAAAATCCCGATGCTAAACCTAAACTTTGCTTTGTGGGTTGTCCGCATTTGTCACTCGAACAGTTAAGGGATTGGACTGAAAAAATAGAAACCGAACTTAAAGCGAACGGCAAAAAGAAAGTTGCTATCAACACGGTATTTACCGCTGCTCCAAAGGTGCTTGAAGCTTTTGAAAAAACCGAATACGCTAATCGTTTAAAGGCTACGGGCGTTATCGTTTCATACATTTGTCCGCTTATGTATATGAACAATCCCCTTTGCAAAAAAATGCCTGTTATTACGTCTTCAAATAAACTTCGCACATATACAAGTGCCAGATATTACACCGATGCGGAAATCTTAAAAGCCATTACGGGAGGTGCATTATAATGAAACAATTTAAAGGTAGAGTTGTAACTCCCGGCGAGGTAACTGCCGAAGCGGTTGTAACAAAAGAAGGTTTTAATACCTTGGCTTCTTTCCAAATGGCGCTGCAGTTTGGCGACAAAGCCGTTAAATGCGGCGACCAAAGTAATAAAGAGCTTTATGGTAA
>JAZOCQ010000143.1:0-1766 GCA_045596565.1 Acutalibacteraceae bacterium | reverse complement strand
ACTTTCAGGGCGGTTTTCAGTTTATCGGATCTCATACGCCGTATACCACTCCTTACTTTCATTCACTTTACCATATTTCCCCCGCAAAAGCAAGAAAAACCCTTGCTTTTAGTTTTTTGCCGTCTTATAATATATGTGTATACATTATAAAGGGGTGTCCACTATGTTATTATCCACACAAAACGAAGACCTGTTGAAAATGTTTGGTTTTGAAAAAGCTGTTACCATTCTTAAAAATGCAGGGTATGACGCATACGATATGTCCCTGTTTCAGATGTTCACCGAGGCGGATACCTGTCCGTTGAATAAACCGGATTACCGCCGCCGCGCACAAGAAATGCGTGCTTTTGCGGATGCTATCGGCTTGCCGTGTAACCAAGCGCACGCGCCGTTTGCGTCGTCTCAAGGCGACGAAAAAGACGAATGGCGCTTTGAGACCATTGTGCGCAGTATGGAGATCGCGTCTATTTTGGGTGCAAAATGGATTGTGGTACGTCCCAAACAAAACCTGCCGTATATGCAGGAAAAACAAACGCTTTGGGATATGAATATCGCGTTTTACAAGCGGCTTATTCCCTACTGCGAACAGTTTGGTATTAAAGTGGCATTGGAAAATATGTGGCAGTATAATCACAAGACCCAGCACATTGCAGACAGCGTTTGCTCCCGTCCCGAAGAATTTTTACGCTATCTGGAAACGTTGCATTCTCCGTGGTTGGTCGCCTGTTTGGATATCGGTCATGCGGCGTTGACCGACGAGGATATCCCCACCTTTATCCGCACGTTGGGTAAAAAACATCTCCAAGCGTTGCACGTGCACGACGTGGATTTCAAAAACGACAACCACACCTTGCCGTATACGATGAATATCGAATGGGCGGCGGTGTTAGATGCGCTCGCCGAAATCGGCTACGAAGGCGATTTGACCTTTGAAGCGGACGTGTTTATCCGCAAATTGCCCGCCCCGCTCGTAGAGACCGGCGTAAAATTTATGGCGGACGTCGGCAGATATATGGTGGATACGGTACAAGCGAAAATGTGATGGATAAAAAGCGCAAACCAACACGGTTGCAAGGATACGATTATAGCCAAAACGGCGCGTATTTTGTGACGATATGCACCTATCGCCGTGCACAGATTTTATCGCATATCGTAGGGCAGGGGCTTGCTCCTGCCCAAACACAATTATCTGTTTACGGTAAAATCGTCGAACATCAACTGTTAAATCTTGAAAAACGATATACGAACATTAAAATTGATAAATATGTAATAATGCCCAACCATCTACACGTCATTTTTCTGTTGGAAAACACGTCGGCAGGAGCAAGCCCCTGCCCTACACTTTCGGACGTTGTGTGTACCTTCAAATCCTTGACTACGCTTCTTTGCAAACAAGCGCATCCAATAGAAAAGGTGTTTCAAAATTCTTTTCACGACCACATCATCCGCAATGAAACCGACTATTTGGAAATATGGCAATACATAGACAACAATCCTGTTAAATGGCAAGAAGACCGCTTTTATTGCCAATAAAAAACCGCGTATCTTTCGATACGCGGTTTTTGTTTTGCTTTTTAACCGTCAAATACACCGAGAATGACAATACCCACAGCGGTAATAACGATGCACAGATAATGCCAGAAAGATAATTTTTCTTTCAGCACCAAACGGCTCCACACCACGCTGACTACGCAGTATGCGCAGATAATGGGGGCGGCAAGCGCCGCGTGTTCAAGTCGGAGGCCAAGCGGTCTTAGGAAGACAAG
>JAZOCQ010000142.1:0-6719 GCA_045596565.1 Acutalibacteraceae bacterium | reverse complement strand
CCGCGTCTCTCCCCCACACGTGTTTTACCTTGACACTCGCCAAAATTTCGTTGTCAGTGAGTAGGGTCTTATAGGTGAAATTGCGAAATGCCCAGCGGAACAGTGCCATCGTGTCGGTATAATGCAATCCCGTCTTGCCGTTTTCGTCTTTGGTGGGACAACCCAGCGCAATCACCATATATTCATATCCGCTGTCCCGCGCCACCGACGCCAATCCCCAACCTTCGTGTTCCGAAAGTCCGGTGCGCCCGAATACGAGCGGTGTATACCGATAGGGACTGGACACACGCAACATATCCAGACGATTGACCACCGTATACCCCTGCCCGCCCGAAAGCGGTTGTACGGCGTGTTGTACGGTGGAAATCATCGGTTCAAATTCAGGTATGCTCATCGCATACCGCAAAATGCGATGTATATCCCGCACGGTGGTATATTGACTCAAAGAATCCAGTCCCGTAACGTTGGCAAAATGCGTTTGTTTGCAACCGATTTCCTTTGCGAGTGCATTCATACCTTTCACAAATTCTTCCACACTGCCCGAAAGCGTGCACGCAAGGGTGGTGGCAGCATCGCTGGCAGTTTGAATCAGCGATACGGTGAGCAAATCCCGCAACGACCATTTTTCGCCAAATTCCATTCCGATGGGGGTAACGCCCGTACCCGCAACGTATTGATTGAACATTTCCAGCGTATACGTGCCGCTTACCGTGTCCATATCCATATTGTTATCTTTGATATATTTGAGCGCGTACGCTCCCGCCATCAACCGCACCAGCGCAGCGGGCGCATGTACGCTGTCAGCATCCTTTTCATACAAATACACGTCTTCTTCCAAGCTGTTTCCCATAAAGATAACAGCCGCTGATTGCGCGTGTATGGTGATATCCTCCGGCAAGTCGTATGCCGCGGCGGAAATCCCGCCCGCAAGCACCATACCGCAGGTAAGCAAAACGGTTAAACCTATAACAAAAAATCTGCGAAACATCATATAACGACCTCGACCATGGATTTTTATTAGTATGCAAATAGTATCTTATCACATATTTTGCGTTTTGTGCACCCTTTTTTCACTTTTTATAAAAATTAAACAGAAAAAGCCGCACACAGAACTCCCATGTGCGGCTCGTATTATTTTTTAAAATATTCGATAGGGATTCACTCTATATCACGTTTACTACTTGAAAGCTGTACCTCCATTTTGGTCGAAAGTGTATTGGCTTCATTTATATACAGAGTTTTATCAATCGAATTTGCTACATATCGACCCTTTTTGGGGTCTTGCGATTACAATTACATTAGTACATTGGACTCACCATTTCATCAGATTTCTTTTACTCTTTTCAAAAATCCTTTCAATTTGGTGGACCCACCTTTTCAGTGATTTCCTTTGATACGGGACTGTCAGCCCATGGGACTCGCTCCTCTCGGTTTATTCCAGATAAAAGTCCGGCGGAGTATCTTTCATGGCATTTACTCCTTCCCTCGTATTTTCTTTTACGTTTTAGACTTTCTTCCTTGCATCTATACTATACCATACGCTCGTCATATCGTCTATTCGCAAAACGCCCAAAATTGACCGTAAATTTTCTGCTTGCAAACGGCAAAAGAATATGTTATATTAATACTGTTGGGGCAACAAAGCCGACACGATACAATCGTGTCGGCTTTTGTTTTATTCTGTATTTTTTTCCAATACCATTGCACACAAGCGTTCCAAATCCGCGAGCGTTTGCAAACTGCCCGCGGCAGCGCGTAATTCTGCCGCGCCTTTCAAGCCCCGCATATACCACGCTGCGTGTTTGCGGGCTTCCAAGAGCGCCACCTTTTCCCCTTTATACCCTACCGCCAATTGCGTTTGTTTATACAGTACCGTCAAGCGACGGGACAGCGGCGGCGGAGGTAACAATCTGCCTTCCCCCAGCAATGCGTTGATTTCGGTGAATACCCACGGCGCACCCAAAGCGCCTCTGCCTACCATCACCAAATCGCAGTCGGTTTGCTCGTACATTGTTGCGGCGTCCTCTGCCGTGTAAATGTCGCCGTTGGCAATCACCGGCACTTTCACCGCCGCTTTCACGCGACGGATACAATCCTTGTCCACCGGTGGGGCGTACATCTGGTCGCGGGTGCGTCCGTGCACCGTAATGGCATCTGCGCCGCCCGCTTCGCAAGCGCGCGCCACCTCAATGGCAACGTCGTCGCCTTTGTTATAGCCTTTGCGGATTTTGGCGGTAACAGGCACGTCTACTGGGTCCCGCACTGTACGTACAATGCGTTCACACAGTTGCGGGTCTTTGAGTAGCGCACTGCCGCAATGGTTACCCACGATTTTCGGGGCGGGACAACCGAAGTTAATGTCGATAATATCGGGTTTATACTCCAAGGCAATCTTCGCCGCTTGCGCCATGATAGCGGGGTCATCCCCGAATAACTGAATGGCGGCGGGATGGGTATCCTCGTCGAGCACCAACAACTCTTTGCTCTTGCGGTCACCGTACAACAAACCTTTGCAACTCACCATTTCGCCCACGACATACGCCGCGCCGAAATCGACGCAGGTTTGCCGAAACGCACGGTCCGCCACGCCCGCCATAGGCGCTAATGCCGCATAGCCTTTGATTTCTACATTTCCGATAAACATATAGTCCTTACTTTCCGGCGGAAACATACAGCGTTCCCGCTTGCATGCCGCCCTTGCGTACAGATAATAATTCCGGCACGGTCACAAACATATACCCGTCCGTCTGTAATTTCACAATCATTTCTTTGACAGCATCCACCGACTCTCGGTGAATGTCGTGCATCAGCACAATGTCCCCGTCTTTGACGCCAATCTCTTCAAAAACACGGGTGAGAATTTTATCTTTATCCCGCAATTTCCAATCCAGCGTATCCAAACTCCAATGAATGAGCGGCAATCCCGCATTCCCCGCCTGTTGCCGCACGGTTGCGTTCTGGCTGCCGCCGGGACAACGCATCACCGATGCATTGCGGCCTATCGCTTGGTTGATAGCGGCGTTACACTGCGCAATTTGATTTGCAATACCGCCCGCCGACAAGGTGGTGAGGTTGGGATGGTTATAACTGTGATTGCCGATAGCGTGTCCTTCTTCACTCATACGCTGAATGAGTGCCGGATACCGCGACGCATTAGTACCTAACAGAAAAAAGGTGGCACGCACCTTTTGTTCTTTCAAAAAATTCAACAATTCCTCCGTATATGGACCGGGTCCGTCATCAAAGGTCAACGCCACCAACTTTTTTCCTTCGTATATCGACGCGGGATACTGCAAACCCTGTTTTTCAATCTGCACTTTGAGTGCTTCATTATCCGATTCGAGTTTGTCTGCTTCCGATTGAAGCGCGGTGTTTTGGTCTTGTAAATCTTGCAACTGACTTTGCTGTGTTTCCACTTGCTGTTGCAAAGAATGTAACGTTTCCTGTTGCTCTTTGACAGTATCACCCAATGCAGCACGGGAAGACGCCATTGCAATTAATGCCGTTACCAACGCCACTATCACTGCGCCGGCAATGATGCCTATGTATAGCGGTGGGAACCGCCGACTCACACGCACAGGTGTAGTAGTTTCCGTCTCCGACAAGGCAATATCAATCTCTTTTCTTTCTTTTACCTGCATATTTGTTTCCCCTATGTTATAATTTCTCTTCCGTTTAAATAAATGCGTGCGGCACACTCCGTAACCGCCATCAACAGCATCACCGTGACGATAATACGCGGAGTGAGCAACGGAAAATCAAACAAGCCCATGATACACAATGCCATACAACTACTCAGAATAGCAAATCCAAACAAAAGCGCTTCTTTGCTCTGCTCGCGCCGTTGCAACAGTCGTATGCCTCGTTGACACAGCAACCATAAAATACTCAAAAACAACAGCAAAGCCAAAATGCCGCCTTGTGCGAAAAGTTCCAAAAACATGTTATGCGAGTGTTTGAAATCCATGCCTGCTTCTTCCAGCGTCTGCACAGTAGTGCCAATACCTGCACCTTTACCGAACAGCGGTTGCCGCAAGGCTTTTTCGAGCACCACTTTCCATATAACAAAGCGACTGCTCACCGAACCGTCGTGCTGATAACCGCCCGTGACCTCGTTGGTGATATGCTCCAACTGTTCCTGTACCGACGGACGCACCTCCTCGGGCGGTTTGGGCATCTCCTGCGTTTCGGTCTGTACGGAATCCGCCGACTGGTTAATGTTAGAAGGCAATGCAGACAGCATTCGACTGCTGATAGAAGGCGGGATGAGCAAAGTCACGTACAATACCGCTACCATTGTCAAAACAAACCGTTTGCGTACAAAAAACAGTAATACCAAACCCGTGATGGCAAGCGCGGCAAGATACGCGCCGCGACAAAATGTAAAGCCCAATGCGTACAACGACAGTACCAACGCAATACGCGCGCCTGCTTTTGGCTTGGAACGGCTGCCCGTCATAGAAAACGCTACCGAAAACGGAATGGTCAATATCAGGTATGCTGCAAGTAAATTGGGATTATTGAAAGTAGAAGATACCCGCTCGCCGAAAGAAACGGTGGAAAGCGGCACCTGTAACCAACCGTACACCACCTTATCTGCGGCGTTCCAGAATTTATCACCAATGTCCGCACCTAATCCCGTGCGCAATGTATACTGCAAAACGGTGATGCTGCCTACCATACCGGTAACGGTTGCCATACACAGCACAGCGCCGCGCAACCGTTCGCGGGATACCAGCACGGTGATAAACGATAGATACCCCAAAAACATACACAGCCACATAACGAGCGTCCAAAACGTGCTTTTTACATCGGTGGAATACAAAAGACCAACCGCCATGTATCCAAAATACACCAGCAACATCACGCCTAATTTCCCCACCCCGATACGGCGGTTGTGGCGACGTGCATCTATCACCGCCAACGCAAACGCTGCAAACACCAGAATAAACGTACAATAATCGGGGAGCAACGGCGTGATGCTGAGCAACAGCACACTGTACAGCCACGGCTCTTTGACCGCGCCTGTCATCAAATTTCTGACTTTACTCACGTTGCCCCCTCCTTTACGCATAAAATAACAAGATAATACTATCATCTGTGTATTTTAAAGGCAAGAAAGGTTACAACACTGTTACCAACAAAGAGGCTGTTTGTACCGTACAAACAGCCTCTTGTCTATTATACGATTTCGACAGCGGTGATTTGGCCGCTTGTGTAGGTGAGCGTAATACTGTCGCCTACCTTCAAAAACGGCAAGCGGTCGGAAAGGGAGGCGGGCAAAACGTACACCGTTTCGCTCTCGTTAAGCAACACGTAGTATCTGGTGTTGCCGTCTACCACAGCACTCGCCAACGCGTTAACCGTACCCTCAACGGTTCTCACGTCATCTGCATCGGGCTGTATTTCAGTTTCAATATCCTCATCTGCCAACAACTCGATATACGCCGCGCGGGCTTTATCCACCGAGGTGCCCGTGCCCACAATCTGATATTGCGCCATATCGACATAGGCATACATTTTTACCAGTCCTGCGGCGTCTTTAAGCGACATGAAATAGGTCGGTCTGCCACCCACATTGAGCAAAATCGGGAAGGTAGCGGTATAATTTTTCTCTTGAATTTGACCCTCAGCGGAATCCATGGCGGAATATTCTTCCGCACCTGCCTGCACGTAATACCGCGCTTCCTTGGTGCGTAAATTCACCAGCACAAACCCGATGTTGGATTCGTCTGCCGTCACCGAAGTGATACCGGTATACAGCCACACGTCGTCGTCAACGGCAATATAGTTGTACCCCTCGGTCGGCACCACACAACCCTTTTGGCCGAACACCGAGTTCCAATAGCCGTTTTTGAGCAAACCGTTATCGGTCAGTTGATTGAAAATCATACCCTCTTCATACGCCTGGTCCACCCAACGCGGGATGTCTGCCAGGTCGTAATACGCGGTCTCGCCTGTTACGGCATTGAGCAATACCACGCCCGAAACGTCTGCACCGTTCCAAAATCCGACGCGATAGCGGATGACCGATGCCACCCAGTAAGGCGTGCCTTTTTCATCTATTTCAAACGAAACGTCACCGAAAATTTTGGTGGGATACGAAAAACGCAGGTGACGGTCGAGATTGCGCAGTAAATATTCACTGCGGGAATACCGAATGTTATCCAATCCCACTTCATCCATGCGCACCAAATCCACTTCTTGGGTGGTCAGGTCCACTTTAATATAGGCGGGAATACCCTCGTCCGAATTGGTAAACCACTTCACAAAATCGGCGTAACCCAGCGGTGTCACACGGGTGGGTTTTCCTTGGTAATTGATTTGGGTGTAATCGTTCTCAATCTCAAACTGCGACACCAAATCGCTCATTTCACCAAGTTTGCGCTGTCCCAGTCGCATAGCCGTATCTCTGTCCACCACCGGAATTTGCGACATAGACAATTCCGCTACGTCAGCGGCAAAATCGCCGTTTTGCATTTCGACAAGCGAAGCATAGCGGGACGCATTAAAAATACGCGCGCCCACCACCGACATCAACAAAGAGAATACGATAATACCACCCAGTACACCCAACACAATTTTAACGGGCAGGGAAGCACTTTTGAGTATCCGTTTACCGTCTGTCAGCACATTGGCGCCGTCCACCACCTGTCCGTTGCCGCGGGCAACCTGTCGGCGAACAAATCCCAACAAGGCAGAAATGCACACAATAGCAG
>JAZOCQ010000141.1:0-5439 GCA_045596565.1 Acutalibacteraceae bacterium | reverse complement strand
TCGGCATCAGCGACCCATACGGAGCCATCGCTGATATGCACCATATTAAAACCACCGTCTGCATCCCCTATCAGTAATTTTCGTTGTTCAGCAAGAGAAAACTCGCCGTACACTTCACCGTGTACCGTGATTTTAACCGTTCCGTCTTGTACGGCGGGATATAAAAACGGCCGACACAAAAAGAAAACGCCGCACAGCGCCAACACTGCTGCTAACACAATATAATCGCCCTTTTTGAGAAACCACCGTTTTTCTTTGGTCATCCTACACACTTCCTAATGATGTATAGGCCGGCGGATATATCCGCCAGCCTATCTCTTACTCTACTTGTATATAGTTTTCCTGCACAAAAGCGGCAACGTCATTCACCGCTTTTACCACCGCCTGAGAGGTCACCGTTGCGCCCGCAATCCCGTCCACGTGACTGCCGCGGCCCGCTTCACCTGTCAAATACATCGGCAATACGCGGTCCTTAAAACGTTCTTTAAAAGAAGATTCCTTAATTCTGGCGCCATAGTATTCGCTTTCCTTTTGAGACAGCACCTCGATACCACGCAATACCGTCGTATCCGCAGATACCGTAACTGCCAGTTTAATCGGCACTTCGCTGTTATATCCCGTGACTGCGGTTTGCACACGGTACGCCACAACCTCACCGTTCGCATCCGCACAGGATTCCACAACCGAAATCGCCGCCTGTTCATCTGTGAAAATCACAGTTTTAGATGCAATTTCCGGCAACCCTTCCACGGGTTGTTCAAAAGAATTGAAAACCGCTTGCCGTGCCGCCGTAGCGCACCATAACAAGCCCGCGGTCAACACCGCCATACATACAATCGGTACCACTATGCGCACCACTTTGTTTTTTCGTTTCATACGGTATCTCCTTGATGTAAAAATGCAGTAAATCCATCGCTGTATACCAAATCGCCGGTATGTTCCACCCAAACCGCCTCATACTCTCCAACGGATTTAAGAAGAGCCGCGCCCTCTTGCTGCGGTAATAAAAACAGTGCAGTGGAGAGGACGTCTGCTAACCCCGAATCCGGTCCTATCACCGAAACCGACGCAAAATACCGCGCGGGTTGTAACGTTTGCGGGTCAATCAAATGGTGATAGCGCACGCCGTCCACCTCAAAATAACGCTGATAGTCGCCACTGGTCACCACCGCACAGTTTTCCACATCCACCGTCAGCAAATGTTCTTGCGGGTTTTTTGGGTTTTCAATACCGATAACAAACGGCTTACCCTGTTTGTCCCCGACAGCAACGACATTACCGCCCACACTGATTAAAGCGCTATCTATACCGAGATTCGCGGCGTAATCGGCAAGCCATTGTACAGCCAATCCCTTTGCAAAAGCGCCGACATCCAACGACATTGCAGTATCGGTCAATCGTACCGTACCGCCCGCCGTATCCAACACGATGTCGTTTATATCGGTGTGTTCATCAGCGGCTGATAGTGCCGCATCCGACGGCGGGCGCGGTTGCCCTGCACTTCGTGCTTCATGCCACAAACGCAACACACTGCCTAACGCCATATTGACCTTACCGTCGGTGAGAGTATACGCCTGCTTGCCGTATTGAAGCATACGCATCACGTCTGCTGAAACCGAAACGGCTTGACCCGCGGCATCGTTGACCGCTTTTACATTGTGCAAATCTTGTATAGAATCGTAAATGCTGAACTCATTGTGCAAGACGGACAGTCGGGCGTGCAATTGCGCCGCCCAATCGTCTGCTACCTGCTGTGTCGGTGCATATAATTGCAACACCGTCACGGTGTCAAATACATCGAGATAGGTGTACTGAAACCGTTGTACAGTATTTGCACAGCCGACAAAGGAAAAGAGCATCCCACAGATGCATAAAAACACAATAAGCCGTTTCAATGCCCTTTTCCCCCCTCGTTTCAATCTTATTTAGCCGCCTTAATAGCTTTTTGCACGTTTGCCAGCATAGTGGGTACCATAATGGTGCAACCGGAAGTCAAATCTGCATCGGTGATTTTACCGTCGGTCAGTTGAATAGCACCAATATCCGCGTCAGATTTACCCGCAAGATATTTCTGGAGATTATCCACCTGCACATACCATTCCAGACCAATAGAAGAAGCGGCTTTCATATTGTAGTCGTCACCGAGCTGACGTTTGGTTTTCACAGGACCGCTTTCTGCCACAAATTTACCGTCAGTAACGGTGAAATTCTTTTGCAGTTCATCCGCACGGCAAGCGGTCACTTTACCATCCCCACCGACAGCCACGCCGGTAAATTCGATGTCATAGCGAGGAGCGGTGTCTTCGCTGTCCGCATAGCGGGAAGCGGTGACAGCCAAACCCAATTTATCGGTAGCATTTGCACCGGTTTGTGTTACATCAACAGCAGCCTTAGCTACCGCTTTGATGAAATCGGTCACAATAATGGTGCAACCGGCAGTGAGGTCAGCGTCGGTACCTTTGCCGTCCTTGGTTTCGATGCCCGAAACTTCATTGGCGGTTTTGCCGACCACATATTTGCAGAAGGCATCCACCTGCGCATACCATTCCTGTTTTGCACCCGCCACTTTCATACCATAGTCTTCACCAAGTTCGTATTTGGTTTTGAAATCGGTAACGTCTTTCAACGCACCGTTTTCCATTTTTGGTTGCAGTTGCACCTCGTCCAAACGGCAGGAAATGATTTTGCCGTCAGCGTCGGTGAGTACCACTGCTGCGATAGCAGTCAAAGCAGCTTCTTCCTCGCTTGCTTCGGCAGTGGCGATAACCGCCATACCCATTTTGGTTTTCGCATCATCGTCATTTTGTTTGCCGCCCGCTTCTTTTGCGCAACCGACAAACGTCACCAACAAACACACTGCTAACAAACACGCTAATACTTTTTTCATCCTTCAACACCTCTTAATTTAAAAAATAATTTTTACAGGACATTTTTCGGCACAGGTGCCGCAATCGATACATTTTTCGTGCGAAATGACCGCCAAGCCATTATCCATCGTAATCGCTTCGGTAGGACAGTTTTTCGCACAGATGCCGCAAGCGATACAACCGATATCGCACACCGCTTTGACGTCTTTTCCTTTATCGTGGGACGAACATCGCACGGTGTAGGGACGTCCCGCAGGTTGTAAACTGATTAAATTTTTCGGGCAAGTTTTTACACATTTGCCACACGCAATACACGCCTCTTCATCCACCACGGCAACGCCGTTTTCCATAGAAATACAACGCTCCGGACAAACTTTGGCGCAAGAGCCGAATCCAAGGCAACCAAACGTACATTGCTGTTGTCCACCGCCGGGGGCAAGTACTGCCGCTTCGCAGGTTTCCACACCGTCATATGCATATTTTGCACCTGTATGCTCGCAGCTGCCCGCGCAATGCACCATCGCCGCCAAGCGCACAACTTGAGCTGCTTGCTTACCCATGATATCCCCAATTGCTTGGGCACCCGTGGCGCCCACACTGGGACATAAATGAATGAGAGCATTATCCTGTGCAATCGCTTTGGCATAGGCATCACAACCCGCATAACCGCATCCGCCACAGTTAGAACCGGGCAGTATATTGCGCACAGCAGTTTGCTTTTCATTTTCGGCTACTGCTAATAGTTTGCCCGCGAGGCCCAAAATGATACCAAGCAACAAGCCGACGCCTGCGACAACACCCGCCGCAATTAAAATTCCCAAATACTTTTCCATCGTCTGCCTCCTTTACAACAAGGACTTAAAGCCGAAGAATGCCAGCGACATCAAACCCGCCGCCATCAACACAATCGGCGTCCCTTTAAAGGATTCCGGTATATCGTTGTGCGCAATTTTTTCGCGCACTCCCGCCATGATGACAATGGCAACAGTAAAGCCGACCGCCGTACCGAACCCGCTCACCACACTGGTGATAAACGAATATTCATTCTGCACGTTGGTGAGTGCCGCGCCCAACACCGCACAGTTGGTGGTGATAAGCGGTAAATACACACCAAGCGCTCGATATAAACCGACGCTGTATTTTTTTAGCACCATTTCCACTAACTGCACCAATGCGGCAATCACCAAAATAAACAAAATCGTTTGCAGATAGCCAAGGACAAGCGGCAACAGAATGCCGGTATAAATCAGCGAGGTAAGTGCGGAGGAAACGGTGATAACGCATATAACCGCCAATCCCATACCGGATGCGGTTTTCACCTGTCCGGAAACACCGATAAACGGACACAAACCTAAAAACTGACTGAGTACCACGTTGTTAATCAGCGCGGTGGTGAGCAAAACAAGAAACAAATTATCACTCATTGTGCATCCCCCTCTCCGCTTTCACACGCCGTACAACCGCCACAGTGACCGTTGCAGGTCTTTGCGCCTTTACGGTTAGTGGCAGAAGGTGCTTTGAGTTTGTTCTGTAAAGCAGTGAGAATGGCCAATACAAAAAACGCACCCGGCGCCAACACGAAAATCGGTATGGTATACGTTTCGGGAAGCAGACGCAACCCAAACACCGTACCCGAACCCAACAATTCACGTACCGCACCCAAAATCGTGAGTGCCACGGTAAATCCCAGACCCATACCAATGCCGTCAAACAGGGCAGGCAAGGGTTTATTTTTAGAAGCATACGATTCTGCGCGGCCGAGAATGATACAGTTGACCACAATGAGCGGAATATAAATGCCCAGCGTTTCGTATAAACCCGTCACAAATGCTTGCATCAGCAATTGCACCATCGTCACAAACGAAGCAACCACAACGATGTACGCGGGCATCCGCACTCTGTCGGGAATGACGTTGCGTAAAATGGAAATGAGCAGGTTGGACAGCATCAACACCACCGTAGTGGAAAGGCCCATACCAAGTCCGTTAAAGGCGGCAGTGGTAACTGCCAAGGTCGGACACATACCGAGCATCAGCATAAAGGTGGGGTTTTCTTTGACAACACCGTTATACAACCGTTCTAAACACGTTTTCATGCATCCAAACCTCCCCCGACCTGCATATATTCCGAAACAAACCAAATACCGGCATTCACCGCATTGGTTACCCCTCGGGAAGTGACCGTAGCGCCGCTGATGCTGTCAATTTGCGTTTCATTGGCGCCGCCCTTCACCACCGAGAGCGTGGTAGCGGATTTACCGGCGAATTGTCCGTAAAACGACTCGTCGGTACATTTAGAACCCAGTCCCGCGGTTTCGGTATGGGATAAAATCGAAATACCGGTGAGCTTACCGTCAGTACCAATACCCAGCGTCAAATCAATAGGACCACCGTAGCCGCTACCGCTCACAGTCAGTACATACCCGATTTTTTCGCCGTTTGCGTCGGTAGCGTATAAAGCATCCGCTACTTTACAACCGGCAAAACCGGCTTTCACTAACGCTTCATCTGCATTCTTCAAAGCTTCGTTGACCGCGTCCTCTTCCGCAAACGACGCCGCTTGCGAAAAAATG
>JAZOCQ010000140.1:0-3568 GCA_045596565.1 Acutalibacteraceae bacterium | reverse complement strand
TACCGTTTCGAAAACGGTTACACCAAACAAAACGGTCACTTCTGCTGGGAAATTGACCGGTTGTTCGATGAAGTCGTGGCGGGTATGAAAGTGTGTAAAGAACTGGGCAAAGTTCCCGCCTCGGTCGGTATTGATACTTGGGGTGTAGACTTTGTGTTGTTGGACAAGGACGGCAACCGCATGAGTGACGCCGTTTGTTACCGCGATAGTCGCACCGAGGGTATGGATACGTTGGTGGAAGCCATTATCCCGCCGGCAGAATTGTACGCGCGTACCGGCATTCAAAAACAGATGTATAATACCATTTATCAGTTGATGAGTGTCAAACAGGAAACCCCCGAGCTGTTAGAACAGGCGGATACCTTGTTGTTCGTCCCCGAATATTTGACCTATCGTTTAAGCGGCAAAAAGGTGAGCGAATATACCATTGCTACCACCGGTCAGCTCATCAATTTGGAAACGAAAAATTGGGATACTGAATTACTTGAAAAATTGGGCTATCCGTTACACTTGTTCGGTAAAATTGTGCCGCCCGGCACAAAAGTGGGCAACTTGTTGCCGGAAATTGCCGAGAAAGTGGGCTATGATACGGCGGTTATTTTGCCGCCCACCCATGATACCGCGTCAGCGGTGGCAGCGGTGCCGATGACCAGTGAATATCCGCTGTATATCAGTTCGGGCACGTGGTCGCTGTTAGGGTTGGAAAGCAAAACCCCGCTTTGTACACCGCAAAGTGGTGCGGCAAACTTTACCAATGAGGGTGGTTATGAGTACCGTTATCGCATCTTAAAGAACATTATGGGGCTTTGGATGATGCAGTCGGTACGTCGTGAATGGGATAAAAAATATTCCTTCGCATATATTTGTGATGAAGCACAAAAAACTGATATTTCTTCCATTGTTGATTGTCAGGATAATGCGTTCTTTGCACCCGAAAGCATGATTGAAGCGGTTAAAACTGCTTGCCGTGAAAGTGGCCAGCAGGTGCCCGAAACGGTGGGTGAAATCGGTGCGGTTATCTACAATTCGCTGTCTGCTTGCTATGCGGCCGCTATTAAAGAATTGGAAGAGATGACTGGCGTCAAATATGACGTGTTG
The DNA here is from genome assembly GCA_045596565.1 of Acutalibacteraceae bacterium. GTDB lineage: Bacteria > Bacillota > Clostridia > Oscillospirales > Acutalibacteraceae > URNF01. Next base: position 2,470 of record JAZOCQ010000140.1, on the reverse strand, counting down.
CATATTGTCGGCGGCGGTTCGCAAGATGAATATTTGAACGAACTGACCGCAAAAGCGACCGGCAAAACGGTTCTGGCGGGTCCCACCGAAGGTACGGCTATCGGCAACCTGGTGGTACAGATGATTGCCGCCGGTGTGTTTGCCGATTTGCTGGAGGCTCGTAAATGCATCCGCGAATCCTTTGAAATCAAGACTTTTAAGGTATAACAAAAAACAACTGTCGCCACGGCGACAGTTGTTTTTTTGTTATTATGCGCGGTATAAGCGGCGGTATTGATACGGTGTGATGCTGTTTTCCCGTCGAAACAGGCTGATAAAATAGGATACGGTGGAAAATCCTACGGTTTGTGCGATGTCGGTGACACTTTTGTCGGTGAGTAGCAGTAAGCGCTCCGCTTCTTTTAGTCGCACTTTGGCGACGTAGGTGGAAAACGGTATTTTCATAGTGCTTTTAAACAAACGTGAAAAATACGAGGTGCTCATACCGCACGCTGCCGCCGCGTCACCTTCGGTGAGGTCGGCAAAATGCTGTTGCACGAATGATACCGCTTTTTGGACGAATTCGCCTTGTTGTGATTTTTGGATATTGTCTACCAATGAACGATTTTTTTCGTACCATTGTCGTAAAATATGTAAATAAATCAAGGTAACGTCAGCGCGCAGACTCAGTTCATACCCAAAGGCTTGTCGATTCCATTCCTCCACCGCGTGCCGAAATAGAATAGGCAGATTGGTGTTCTTCAATTCGGCGGCCGGGAAGAAAAATTGTTTTTCTATGGCTTGCTCCATCAACAAACTGACGCAGGCATATTCCGATACGGTTTCTTCTTCCGCACGTAACACCTGTGGCAAAAATTTGATAACCAGCACTCGACACGCTTCGCTTTCACAAAAGGCATTGTGCGGCACACCCGCATGCACCAAAATCATACTGCCGGCGGGTAGGGGATAGTTGTTTGTATCAATAGAAACCGTTGCCTCGCCTTCTATACCGTACAGCAGTTCGATGTATTCATGGTAATGCGGCGTAGCCTTATATGGAGAAGGCTCCATAGGTAGGTCAATACACTGAATGGGTACGGCTATACCGTTGCGTTTGACGCGGTTTTCATAAAAAAAGGACATTCTTACACCTTCTTAATGACAAAAAAATGATATTTTCACACAAAATTATAGTAGCATATTTTTTCTTGTGTGTCTATAATTTAATTGTATTTACACCATTTTGTAACAAAAAGGGGGAATTTGTATGGGTCGTATTATCAAAGTCGGCATTATAGGTTGCGGCAGTATTGCCAATCGTAAACATATGCCCGCGTTACAGTTGGTAGAGGATTGTGAAATGGTGGCATTTTGTGATTTGGTGGAACAGCGCGCACAGGATGCCGCGATGACGTACGGCGCAGAAAATGCCAAAGTGTATACCGATTATAAAGCCCTGTTGCAAAACGAAGAGGTAGAGGTAGTACATGTATGTACCCCTAATTGTTCGCACTGTGTTATTTCCGTTGCAGCTTTACAAGCCGGTAAACACGTGATGTGCGAAAAACCGATGGCATTGAGCAGTCAAGAGGCGGAGGAAATGCTGGAAGCCGCAAAACGCACCGGCAAAAAGCTTACCATCGGTTAGCAGAGCCGTTTCCGTGAGGATGCGCAGTATTTGAAAAAAGAAGCCGAGGACGGCACGTTTGGCGATATGTATTTCGCCAAGGCCACTGCTTTGCGGCGGCGTGGCGTGCCCAACTGGGGCGTGTTTTTGGACGAGGCAGAGCAGGGCGGCGGTGCGCTGATTGATATTGGTACGCATGCGCTGGATTTGACCTTGTGGATATTGGATAACTACCGTCCCCGCTATTGCGTCGGTACGGCGTACCACGCACTCAACAAGTTACCGTCGGAACAGCAGGCAAATAAATGGGGCGATTGGGACACTGAAAAATTCAAAGTGGAGGACGCTGCTTTCGGCTTTGTGGTCATGGAAAACGGCGCGACCATTATGCTGGAATCGGCTTGGGCACTTAACACCTTGGACGTGCGGGAGGCGGTCACTGCTGTATGCGGTACCAAAGCAGGCGCAGATATGATGGACGGCTTACGCATTAACGGTGTACGCCATGGTACACAATATGTGCTCAAACCCGATTTTTCGGGTTACGTCGGTGCGCGTGGTGCGGCGCATCCCATCGAAACGGCTTCCGAACGCGAGACGCGTTTGTGGATTGAAGCGGTGCGGGAGGATAAGCCCCCCCTTACCTTACCCGAACAAGCACTTTGCGTTACGCGTATCTTAGACGGTATTTATGAATCCGCCAAAACCGGTCAGCCGTATTATTTTGAATAAAAAATGCTTATAACGCAAAGTCAACCCGAACACAAAAGGGTAATATCGTTAGCGAAGTTTTTGCTTTAGCATAGAATAATATATCAGGTTAGAACCAGCATCGCATTTGTAAGTACAAATGCACTTGGA
>JAZOCQ010000139.1:0-3540 GCA_045596565.1 Acutalibacteraceae bacterium | reverse complement strand
ACTTCGAAACCTGCGCGGTCACGGGACAGACCGCCGGGGCCCAATGCCGACAAACGACGTTTGTGGGTCAACTCAGCCAGCGGGTTGTTCTGGTCCATAAACTGGGACAACGGAGAGGAACCGAAGAATTCCTTAATCGCCGCCACTACCGGACGAATGTTAATGAGTGCTTGCGGGGTGATAACATCCATATCCTGCGCTTGCAGGGTCATACGCTCACGAATCACACGCTCCATACGGGAAAAACCGATGCGGAACTGGTTCTGCAACAGTTCGCCGACAGAACGAATACGACGATTGCCCAAATGGTCAATGTCATCGGTAGTACCAATGTCGTGACCCAAGCACATCACATAGTTGATAGAAGCAAGAATATCACTGACAGTGATATGATTAGGCACCAATTCAGCCGCACGGGTACGGATAGCTTCTTTGAGCGCCTCGGTGTCGTCACCGCAAGTATCCAGAATTTCGCGTAAAACAGCATAGCTCACGCGCTCTTTGATGCCGTATTCGGTCACATCAAAGTCAATGTATTTCGCAATATCCACCATGCCGTTGGTGATGATTTTCACTTCAACGGACTCGCCGTGCTCGTCCACCGCGACGAACGCCTGCGATACGCCGGCATCTTCCAGTTCCATCGCACGCGCGCGGGTAATGGTTTCGCCCGCATCCGCCAGCACTTCACCTGTAGCGGGGTCGGCAATGGGACGGCTCAGGGTATGGCCGGACAAACGGTTGGATAAACCTAATTTCTTATTATATTTATAGCGACCCACGCGGGACAAATCATAACGACGGGGGTCAAAGAACAAACCTTCCAAATGTTGCTGAGAGTTTTCAACGGTCAGCGGCTCACCGGGACGCAGTTTGCGATAAATTTCCAGCAACGCTTCCTCAGCGTTCTTGGTGGGGTCTTTTTCGATGGTGGCGTGCAAGCGCTCGTCATCGCCGAAGAATTCCAGCAACTGTGCATCGGTGCTCAGGCCCATTGCACGCGCAAGGCAGGTCACCGGCAGTTTGCGATTTTTATCGATGCGTACATAGAACACATCAGAGGAGTCAGTCTCGTATTCGAGCCAAGCACCACGGTTCGGAATAACAGTGGAGGTAAACAGTTTCTTACCGATGCTATCATAACTCATACCATAATATACACCGGGAGAACGCACCAACTGAGAAACAATTACACGCTCCGCGCCGTTAATCACGAAAGTACCGCTTTCGGTCATGAGCGGGAAGTCGCCCATAAAGACTTCCGACTCTTTCACTTCGCCGGTTTCTTTGTTGAGCAAACGCACACGCACGTGCAACGGTGCCGCATAGGTCACGTCACGTTCTTTACATTCCGCCACCGTGTATTTGGGGGTATCCTCCAAACGGTAGTCAATGAATTCCAACACCAGGTTATCCGTATAATCCGCAATTGCAGACATATCCTGGAAAACCTCTTTGAGACCCTCTTCCAAGAACCACTTGTACGAATTTTTCTGCACCTCAATCAGGTTAGGCATATCCAGAACCTCATTGATTTTGGCAAAACTCATACGGGTCGTGTTTCCGAGCTGGACCGGTTTGATATTCACCATAGGCTAGACCACTCCTTTTGTGTTTCATCCGCGAAGTCCCGTTTCGCGGGAAAATACAGTTTTTATGCTCATCACGGTGATGATAAACGTCCGAAAAATCACATTTTTTATGTGCATCCTCTTGCATTTTTCAGCGTCCTGTGCTATACTTTATTTGTTGGAAAGGGCACATGAACCCATGATTAAGCAGTTTACTAGTATATACTTTATTTACCAGTTTGTCAATGCTTTTTTGCACATTGACAATATTTTTTTGCCTATTTTTGGTTTTAGGGCGTATTTTCGTGCTTTTTCGCTCTTTTCACCCCAAAATTTCCATTTTCAAAAAGCAAACGCCGTGTGTTTCTCTTAAAAAGAAACACACGGCGTTGTTGTTTAAAACTCAATATCCTAAAATCCCCATCCTGCAAATGCCGATAAACTCTCGCACCCAGAAACACAAAAATAAATACCAAGGCGTACCGCAAGTTGCCGTTCCCACCGGTTGTAAATCGGCTTTTTCGGCAAACGCCGCACACCGCAACTGGTGGAACTCTTGTGTTGCGATAACAATTTGTGTCGGTAAACCGTTTTCACGGATAACCTGCTCGGTGTACTGCATATTTTCGACGGTATTGACAGATTGCGTTTCCATATAAATACGGTCAGCGTCCACTCCCATTTCCACCAGACAGTTGCGCATCACTTCCGCCTCGGTGCAAATTTCATCCGAACCCTGTCCACCGCTCACGACACAAGGAACTTGTGGATTTTCTTTCAAATACACCGCCGCCGCCCGCAATCTGCCATATAACATCAGTGACGGGCGGTCGCCCTTAATCCCCGCACCGGGTATCACCAATGTCACCGCTGTATCCGCGGGTACAGTGCGTGCCGCATTGCAAACCATCAAAGCGGAAACCACGGTAAACAACAGTGCCAGCGCGGCTATCACTGCTATCGTAGCCGTCGCCATCACACGCCACGGGCGTTTGCTGTCACGTATGCGTGCCACCCTCTCGGGAGTGAGCAAAACGCTTGCCGCCAAGCCCGCCGCACCGACACCCACACAGACAACGATACCCACGTTAAAAATACCCGCAATGATAAACGGCATCCCGCCCCATATAATCACGATTGCCGATACGATACCCAAAGGCCATCGCCATTTCATACACATCCCTCTTTTCAAAAAAATCCCCGCCGACGCGGCGGGGATTTTCTGCTTTCATTATCCGATATGACGCACACGGATAACGCCGTCCATTGCGGCGATATGTGCCAATGCATCCGCAGAAGGTGCGCCCTCTACATCCAAAACGGTGTAGGCGTAGTCTTTGCGGGATTTGTTAATCATAGTGGAGATGTTAATACCCTCCGCCGACACGGTAGCACTGATTTGCGCCAACATGTTGGGAATGTTTCTATGCAACACGCAGATGCGGTTCGCAGTGGAACGAGGTGCTTGCACATCCGGATAGTTAACGGAATGAATGATGTTGCCGTTTTCCAAATACTCACGCAGTTCATCTGCCGCCATCATCGCGCAGTTATCTTCGCTTTCGGGAGTAGAAGCACCCAAATGCGGAATGGCAACCACATTCTCAACGCCCAGCATTTCATCGGTGGGGAAATCCACCACATACGCGGCAACTTTGCCGTCAGCAAGAGCCGCCAACATATCGTCGCTGTCCACCAAACCCGCACGGGAGAAATTGAGAATACGCACGCCATCTTTCATAGACGCAAACGCCTGCTTGTTGAGCATACCTTTGGTATCCGGCAACAGCGGCACGTGCACCGTGATATAATCACATTCTTTATAAATGGTTTCGAGGTCGGTTGCGTGATGGATAGAACGAGACAAACTCCACGCGGCATCTACCGACAGGTACGGGTCATAGCCGTACACTTCCATGCCGAGCGATTTGGCGGCATTGGCAACCAAAACACCGATAGCACCCAAACC
>JAZOCQ010000138.1:0-10907 GCA_045596565.1 Acutalibacteraceae bacterium | reverse complement strand
TAAAACCTTGACTTTTATCAGGTATAGCACTTGCTAATTCGTCAGCAGATGCATTTCCTTGACTGTTTGCCTCGGTTTTTTCATTATCTTGCAATTCTTCCATTTTATCGTTAATTTTATCAGTATTTTCTTCAATCGAGCCTTTAATCTCCCCCATCTGTTCTTTTAAAACCGCCGAACTGTCGCTTTCCTCGGTAAATTTCATAGTAAAATTATTCATGTGAAAGCCTACCATGGTATATACATCAGAGGAAGCGGAACTCGTAGCGCGAAAATGAAGTTTCACATAAATCTCTTTTAAATCTTTCGTAGGCGTATAAACAGCCTTAAAATAACTACCGTTAGAATTATAAGAAAATGTCATACCGGTATTATAAACAACAGAGACACTACCATCGGCATAATGTAAATGCGTTTCATATAAAGTAAGTTCAAAATTGTTTGTAGGAGAATAAATCATACAATTAAAATTATTCATTTCAAAAATAAATTCTCGACCGGCACGACACAATATTTGTCCTTTGTTTCCCTTAATTTCAAGATGAAAATTTGGTATTGTAGAACCAGCAGACGCCGATATAACAGTTTTACTATAAAAATCAGACGTACCATTTACGGCCTCACCCAATAATACAAAACCATTTACACCGGTATCACGAAAATAAACACTTGCTGTTAAATCATCTGTTACTGTTTCAGCCATTGCCGGTACCGAAAAAAATGTCATCATCAGAAGAATGACACAACAAATTACCGCCGATTTTTTAAGCATTTGAACAACGCCCCCTTGAATACAACCGCAAACATTACAACACAACACAGCATAACAGTTGCAAAAGAAGTGGCACTTTCTACAACCGGCAAGGATAAACTTTTACCAACACCCGAATTTGAATACACGTAATATTCATTACTGACGGTATATTCAAACGTATCTACCGTTTCTTCCGAAACCGTGTAATACGTGTTGTATGAACTGTTATTAGCTCGGCTAAATGTATACTCTGTACCCTTACCGGTGCAATTATTAAAAACGATTGCTTTATATTCATATTGACCGGTCTGCATAAGAATATAACTATCAAGCAAACTCACCTTATTTGCCACGATATTTTGAATATCACTACTGGGATTACTGTATCCATCTGTATACTGTGTTATCATTTAAACCACCCCTGAAACGCTGATATAACCTTATCCCAAATCATACCGACTACAACAATCATAAAGACATACGGCAAAAACTGAGCAAAACTATTGATGATTATCGTCACGTCTAACCACCTCCAATGTGTTATACATTCGCATTACCGAAACAGACGGTACATAAAACGAACGGCGAGGCGCGTCATCCTCATCCTCAATAACGTACTTACCATTTTCATCATAATTTGCACCATCCAATACACGATACGAATAAATTAAATTAAACAACGGTCTATGACACTCATAATTCCACGTTGTTTGTTCTCTAACGCCTTTCGCAACTCGGTTAAAACGTTGCGACGTACCCAAAATTAAACGTCGATTTTTCCTGTTCTGTGCCCATACTTGCATAGTAGATAACGGCATTTTTGCACTTTCCAAAGCATTGAAAAGAATATGTATTTCATCAATGACAAAAATCACACCATCTGCACCGTTTTTGTATTTTTCGAAATCCTCAATACCGGTATACGGTATAGACGGTACACCGTATATCGAAATATTACTGACAATCAATGCTTTCGGATATTCTTCAATAATCTGCTTTACCATGTGCATCATCAGAAGCGTTTTACCACTCCCTTGCTGACCGCTAAATATCCACATTCCCGCATACGGAAAACCATCATTTGTTTTTAGTTGATTCTCTTTTATTACGTCCCCGATATTACCAATCCCCATCGGAGGCTCCATATACTGTTTCATAAAAAACTCTCCTTTATCAAAAAAGGGACGGTAGCCCGCCCCTTTTCCTGTTGTTAGATTTTGCCTTTCTTCATTGCACCGGACACCTTGCGAACGATGAAACGATATGCAAACCATGCAATCGCCAAAGTTACGGTGATACCGAGTGCAGCAACCAAAACAGTCGCCAAATTGGTGGTGGAGAAATCGGTCAACGCACCGGTAATACTCTGAATGAAAGTGCTTACGCCAGTACCTTCCATTTGCAAATCCTCCTTTCCAATTATTCAACTTCAATCGGTTTCATATACTCTATCTTCTTCCCTTTCGGGTCAAAGAAAACATCGTATGTTTTACCGACTTCGGGTGTGCTTATTAACGGAGATTCTCTGTCCATTTTGTATGTTGCTACCAAACACCCATCTTGCTTTTCGTTTTTCACTGTTTGCAAATCAATGCAATGGAGTTTTAAACCGTCAAAATGGTAACCGGTTTCCTGGATGGTGTAATTTTGGTCCTCAATGCCTACAATTTGTACTCTCATTTCTCTTTCTCCTCTCCTGTTTTACAGGTTAATTTCGTGTAGTCTAATTTGGACTACTAACCACAGTATAGTCTACTTCGGACTTTTTGTCAATAGTCGATTTTAGACTTTGTAGAATAGTAGATGAGGTGATGAACATGACAGCAACTGAAAGATTAACCGCTCTACGTGAAGACAGAGACATAAAACAAGAACAAATTGCTCTAATTTTAGGGTGCCAACAATCTGCTATTTCAAAATACGAACGTGGTAGAACAAAATACAGTATCGAGGATATAACAAAACTCTGTTTGTTCTATAACGTGTCAGCAGACTACATACTAGGCTTGCCCGAGGGTTTACCCTACCCCCGACGCTAAAACGCGAAATAGGGGCAATTTTGGGCAAAAGAAAAGCACCCTTGAAAAAGGGTGCTTTATTTCTATCTGAAATCTTTTATTTTGTATAGTTAAGTATAGCAAAACCGGAAGATTTAGTCAAGAGGGTTCTTATACACTCCCCTTGGAAGTTTTGAGAAAAATTATAAAACGACAGACGCTAAACCTTTATCCAATAAGCGCTGTGCCGCACACAGTACACCAATTTTACCGGAATGGTATTGTAACCCGCCCTGCATAAAAACGGCGAACGGTTCTCTGAGCGGTGCATCGGCGGATAATTCTATAGAAGCGCCCATCGTAAAGGCACCTGCCGCCATAATGACCTCATTATCGTATCCCGGCATATCCCACGGCTCAGGCACCACAAAAGCATCCACCGGTGAACCGCTTTGTAAGCCTTGGCAAAACGCAATCATTGCTTCCGGTTTTTCTAAGAACAGCGTTTGAATAATATCTGCGCGAGGTTCAAAAGCTGTCGGCGACACAGAAAATCCCATGTTTTCCATTAATTTTGAGGCAAAAACGGCGGTTTTGAGTGCTTCGCCCGTGACGTGAGGTGCTTGGAACAGTCCCATGTATAAGGTGCGATTATGCCCTAGAGAAGCACCTAGTTCCCGACCCAAACCGGGCGTTGTCATACGGTATGCACATCGCTCAATCAACTCTTTTTTACCACAAATATATCCACCGTTTTCGGCAATGCCGCCGCCTGCGTTTTTGATAAGCGAACCCGCCATTAAATCGGCGCCGACCGCGGTAGGTTCGTGTTTTTCGACAAACTCTCCGTAACAGTCGTCCACAAATACAACGGCATCAGGACGGATAGAGCGTACAGTACTGATAATCTCCCCTATTTCGTCCACGCGTAAGGATGGACGGGTGGCATAACCTCTGGAACGTTGAATATGCACCAGTTTGATAGCAGGTGTTTCGCGTAAAGCCGCGGTAATCCCTTCTAAATCCGGTTTTTCGTCACGGTTTAGAGGCACTTCCTTATATCCAACGCCCATTTCCGCCAAAGAACCCGGATTTTTCTCTTGTATACCGATGACCTGATGCAACGTATCATAAGGGCGGCCGGTTGCAGCCAACATAATATCTCCCGGCTGTAATATGCCGAAAAGCGCAATGGTAATGGCATGGGTGCCGGACAGTATGCTGTGACGCACCAAGGCATCTTCCGTTTCGAAAATTTCTGCAAACACCTCGTCCAATTTGTCGCGCCCGCGGTCACCATAGCCGTAACCGGTAGTAGCCGTAAAATGCGATTCACTGACACCGTGTTTGATAAAAGCAGATAATACTTTTTGTTGGTTATATTCCGTGATAGCGTCAATCTCTCTGAAACGTTCCGTTAAGGATTGTTCTGTTTTTTCTGCAAGAACGGTCAGCGCGGTATCAAATTTGAAAAAAGGATTGTTTTGCATTTTTATCTTCTTCCTTTAAATTTATAGTTCTATACACCCGATGGTATCACAAACTGTAAAGCCGAGTGCGGTATACAAACGTTTGGCACCGTCATTTTTAGGTGAAATTAAAATTTCCGTATCAGGCTTGATTGTGCGCACGTTTTGAGTTAACCCACGTAAACATTGTGCGGCATAACCGCGTTTGCGGTGGGTTTCCGCCGTGGCAACAGCACCGATGACTGCAATTGTGTCTGTTAGCGCTACCGTCATCGCACAAGAAACAAGTTTTCCGTTATCCTGCACGCCGATGGTATGGCATAGTCCGTGCCGTATTTTATGGGAAATATCTACATACCAAGTTTCAAATGGTGGCATCGTATCTCCAAATACGGCAGATAACAAGGGATACATTTCTCTTGGCGACGGCTGTATCAGTGGTATTTCCGGCGTCGGTAAGGTGGTTTGCAAGCGCATTATAGATTTTTCAGAAACTTCTCTATGTAATAAAGAACCTATTTCTTCCGCCTGAGAAAATGCCATACAAACGGTTTTGATGGCGGGATGCATCGATATAAACGTTGCCCATTCTTCCAAAACGATAGATGTCCCGCACAAGATACCATTTCCGTCCAGTATAGATAAAAAACCGTCGTTTTCATCCTTGTAAAACGGCGCAAAATCGGCTTGTATGCCGTATGCTTTCAAACGATTCGCACAATATGTACCTTGCCAATTATGCGGCAAGGTGAAAGCGTTTTGGGCAGTGCATAATTGTATCATTGCGGTAGTACCTCTTGCAATTTTAACAGTAACTGTTTTGTGTATTCCATATCTTGCATAGAGATTACGCAAGAGGGCGAATGTAGGTATCGGCAGGGTAATGAAACCGCTGCAACGCGCACGCCGCCTGCACTTTTTTGAACGGCAGCGGCGTCATTGCCGCCGGCTACAACCGTTTTGGTTTGATTGGGAATGCCGTTTTGGTCAGCAATTTCCCGTATTAGTTGATATAAATTGGCATCATACAGTGTAGATTTATCCATAAAAGATACCACCGGTCCCGCCCCTACTTTGCAAACTTGTTTATCTTCGGAGACATTAGCGATATCAGCAGCCGTCGTGGTTTCTACTACTACGGCAATATCAGGTCGTACAGTGTAAGTTGCAACAGTTGCACCGCGCAAGCCCACCTCTTCCTGAACGGTAAATACCAATGTAATATCATAAGGCGGTGTTTGTTGTGCCATTTGCAACAACAAAGCACATCCTACACGGTCATCCAGTGCTTTTGCCATACACAATTCCTGTATTTCGGTAAAAGGTCCGTTAAATACAGCAAAATCCCCGCATTTTACCAATTTTTCTGCCGTTTCTTTATCAGAAGCACCAATATCTATGAGTAAATCGTCTATTTTAGGTTGCTTTTCGGCCTCTTCTTTTCTGCAAAGGTGTATTGCTTTACATCCTATAACACCGGTTATCTCGCCAATTTTAACGGTCTTTCCGCATAAAACAGCAGCATCAATGCCACCAATCGTCGAAAAACGCAAATATCCCTCTTTTGTGATGTAGGTAATGATAAGCCCCACTTCATCCATATGCGCACAAAACATCACTTTTTTCGCACAAGGGTGTTTTCCGTGAAGATGACAAATCACATTGCCTAACGGGTCGACACTAATGTCTTTTTGCGTTTCGGTTGCCTCTAATTGTCGGATGATATATTCGCGTACAGCCTCTTCCCTGCCTGAAACGCCGGCAATGGCACATAAGGTTTTTAATTGTTCTTTCATGATACCATTCCCTCCTCCATGAATGCGGCCATACTTTCACCAACAGCGCGAATATCCACAAGGCTTACCATCTCTACCGGTGTGTGCATATAGCGTAAAGGAATAGATAATAAGACTGTCGGAACACCGCTGCGGCAAATGCTGATTACATCCGCATCCGTGCCGGTTTTTCCGCCGACTACTTCCATTTGATGCGCAATATGATGGCTTTCTAAAATACTTTGCAGAGTCCCCGTGTGGGAATGTGACAGCGTGGGTGAAATGCCAAGCATGGCACCTTTTCCCATTTCTCCGCATTGATGCGGTTGTGCATCGGGTGTGAGCGCGAAACTGACATCTGTTACAATCGCCACATTTGCATTCGCAGAGAAAGCGCCTGCAACCGCACCGCGGCATCCCAATTCCTCACCTACTGTGAATAGCACTTTTACGGTACACGTCAAAGACTTATGTTCTACTTGTGATAAAGCGTACAACACGGCAGCCATACCCGCGCGATTGTCCAGTGAAGCAGCGCAAACGCATTGGTCATTGATAGTTGTAAAATGTTTACGAAAAGAAACGCGTGTGCCAATTGGAATGGTTTGTTTGACTTCTTCGTATGACAAACCAACATCAATATATAACGAATCGGAGGAGAGCGTTTTTTTAGATTCTTCTTTTCGCAAGTGCGGCGGAGTAGAACAAAAAACGCCGTTTAAAGGTGTTTTCCCCCACACAACGACCGGTTCTGCCACCAAACAACGGCAATCCACTCCGCCACAAGGAGAAACTTTCAAAAATCCTTTTTCATCGTGAGCAGTGACCACAAAACCGATTTCATCCATATGCGCCTCTAATAACAGCACCGGCGCATTAGGTGCATCGCTTTTAAGGGTTGCCATGATATTCCCCATAGCATCTGTTTCAATAGTATCGGTATATTCCTGCAACAACGTGCGTGCGACATCTGAAATTTCCTGCTGACCGCCAACACCGGAGGCCAAACAAAGTTGTTTTAAAACGGTTTCAACACAAAAAGACACAGCGTTCACTCCTTATCAATTCATTAGTATACCGTTTTTGATGTAAAATATCAACTAATCTACTGCTTTTTTATGAAAAATAAGCCTAACTTTTGAATAAATTATAAATACTATCAAAAACAGTTGCACAATTCCGTAAGAAAAGGTAAAATATAAGTATATCCGATTTGAAATGGAGGCACTTCATGTTTTTGTATGAAGGATATGCGTGTCCTGTTTGCAAAAAAACGTTTTCAGCGAACGATGATATAGTGGTATGTCCCGACTGCGGTGCACCACACCATAGAGTGTGCTGGAAGCGCGAGGAGCATTGTCATTTTTCTGATGCACATGGCACCACACAACAATGGACGCGTGAGAAAGCACAAAATGTAACTTTAGAAAAAGAAAACATTTGCCCGCATTGCGGCTATGCCAACACTACCTTTGCTGAATTTTGTTCTCGTTGCGGACAAGAACTTGAAACGGAGGAATGGGTTGGAAATCAAATGCATGGTTCTGCCCATACTACACATTCGACTTTCCGCGGATACGGCGAATATCGTCCGTTTGAAGCGCCCGCACCGGAGGTTCGAATACCGAATGAAACGGATATTGGCGGTGTCACTGCAAAGGAATTGTACGCATATACAGGTAAAAACGGACACTATTATGTCACCCGCTTTCAAAAGTTACAGCAAAAGCGCGGTAGTTTCAGTTGGAATTGGGCGGCGTTTTTGCTTACTCCCTACTGGCTCTGGTACAGAAAACAATATCTTGCAGGTTCGATTGTCTTGTTGTTAGAAGGTATTCGTACAGTTGTAACCGCATTCTATTTGTATAGTTATATTGGATTTGCCAATATCGTGAGTAAGCAGGAATTGATTACTCGTCTGGAATCGCTGTCGCAAAACGATACATTCGGACGGTGGGTAATTCTCCTGTACTTGATGCTTTTTATATCCGGCTTCATTCGCCTGTTTTTCGGCTGTTTTGGCAATTTTTTATATTTTAAGAATGCTAAAAAACACATTATGCGTTCACGTAACGTTTTAAATGACTTTGCATTATCTGCAACCGGTGGCGTTTCGATGGCGTTCGCGATAACCGCCTATATCATCTTGTATCTGGTATCTGCCCTTTCAAACTTTTTGTTTTTATAATTGAGGAGGAAAAAACTATGCAGAAAATTAAAAAAGCTGTTATCCCCGCAGCCGGTTTGGGCACGCGCGTGTTGCCTATTTCTAAGGTTATGCCCAAGGAAATGTTACCGATTGTTGATAAACCCGCCATTCAGTATATTGTTGAAGAAGCCGTAGCGGCCGGTATTGAAGATATCTTGATTATTACCAATCGCGGCAAGGGTCTGATTGAGGACCATTTCGACCATGCCATAGAATTGGAAGCGCGTTTGGAAGCTTCCGGTAAAACGGAAATGCTCCAACAAGTGCGTGCTATTACAAATTTAGCCAATATTACGTTCATTCGTCAAAAAGAAACAAAAGGCCTTGGTCATGCTGTTTCTTGCGCACGGAGTTTTGTCGGCAATGAACCGTTTGCTGTTTTGTACGGCGATGATGTGATTATCAGCGATACGCCTGTCTGTGGACAACTTTGTGATGCGTATGAAAAATACGGCAAAGGCGTTGTCGGCATTAAGGAAGTGACGCCTGAACAAATTGTTAAGTATTGTTCCTTGGCGGTTTCCCCCATCTGTGAACGTGTGTTTTCGGTAACGGATATGGTGGAAAAACCCACGCCTGACCAAATTATGTCCTTGTATTCCATTTTAGGCAGATGCGTGTTGCCGCCTGAAATTTTTGACATTCTGGATAAAACTCCCACTGGTGCGGGCGGAGAAATCCAACTTACAGATGCTATGATGCAACTGGCAAAAACAGAGGGCATAATTGGCGTGGACTATATCGGCACCCGTTATGATATGGGCAATAAACTCGGTATTATGCAAGCTGCTTGCGAAGTGGCGTTAAGACACCCTGAAATTGCCATAGACTTTAAGGCATACTTGAAAGAATTAGCCAAAACATTATAATTTCCTTAACGGTAGGCGCATATTGGTCGTCTACCGTTATTTGTAAGCGGAGGAATATATGCTTCGAAAACGCACTTTAAAATTATCAACAAAATGGATTTTAAGCAGTATACCGTTGCTCTTAGCCGTTATCTTATATATAGTGCTGCCGTTTTCTCCATATTTTTGCGAATATATATTTGCAAGAGGCATATTTCGCGTGGTAGCCGTTCCTTTGAATTTTTTGGTTTCTATTTCCCCTTTTTCTTTGACGGAGTGTGTGGTTGTACTATTCCTCCCCTTTCTATTGACAATATCCGGTTTGTTTATATATCGTTTTATAAAATATAAAGAAGACAGAAGAAATCGTTTAGAAAAAGCGTTGCGGCGTTGTTTTACTTGCGTCTCAGTGGCGGCATTGGTTTATATGCTGATGCACGGGGGGAATTATAATCGCTTACCCATAGGACAACTCATGCAACTGGAGGACGCAGAATATACGGCAACATTTTTGAAAGAAGTAACCACCGATTTAGCAAAAAAAGCCTCTGCCGCTCGTGAGCAAGTGGCAGAGGATGAAAACGGAATGATGATAGTATCCGACAGCTTACATAAGGCGTTGCTTGATACCGATGATTGTTTTAATACGCTACGTCAAAGCTATCCGTTTTTTAAAAGCGGTACGTGGCGTGTCAAAAGCGTATTTTTATCTCCATATTGGTCCTATACAGGCATCACCGGCGTATACTGTCCGTGGCTTGCAGAAAGCAACGTCAACACCGATATTCCGCATAGTGAACTTCTTTTCACGGCAACGCATGAATACGCACATACGATGGGATTTGCAAAAGAAGACGCTTGTAACTTTATAGCGTATTTAGGTTGTATTCATTCTCAAAATCCCGATTATATCTACGCGGGATATTTGGGGGCGTATATATATTGCTCTAACGCATTGTACAAATACGACAAAGGGATGTGTAAGGATACTGTCGCATACTGTTCTCAAGGCGTTTTGCGGGATTTGCAACAACGTAGTACGTATTGGAAAGGATTTTCGGGTCAAGTGATGGATACCTCTGAACAGCTTAACGATACCTTTATCAAAGTGAACGGCGACAAAAACGGCGTGTTAAGCTATGGAGAGGTGGTATCCCTCATCTTGCGGTATTATGATACGTACGCCATTTTGGAATAATCGGTACTACTCAACTATAAAAGGTGTGAGCTTTCGCGAAAAACGTGCAATTGACTCCGCATCCCCTTGTTTAACCGAAAGTTCCATCGGTTGGGATAAGTCCATACTCAATACACCAATGATAGATTTTGCGTGTACCACTCTATCCCCACACGAGAGTTCAATATTAAAGTCCTCAGCACTGCAAATCTGAACAAATTGTTTTGCTTGCTGTAACGAGTGTAACACTATGGTCGTCTTATACATCACAAAACCCACCTTTACAGTTTATAGCAATAGTATACTATATTTTTGATAAAAATCAATAATATACTGCTTATAAATATAAAAATTATGAATTTTTATACAGAAATTTGCACAGAATGATTAATATTTTCAAACGTAAAGTCTTTATCCTTTACATCAATTCGAATGAAAATTGACTGTTGTGGAGGTGCAGAAATAAAAATATCTGCTAAGTGATTTTCAATTTCCGTTTGTATCACACGTCGTAACGGTCGCACACCACTCGTTTTATCATATCCTTTTTGTGCCAATAGTGAAATTGCCGGTTCGGAAAAAACGGTATGCATACCGCGTTTTTCGAGCCTTTTTTGCAGTTCTTGTATCAAATTAACTGCAATTTCTCTTACACTTTCCGGCTGCAGAGTTGTAAAT
>JAZOCQ010000137.1:0-3306 GCA_045596565.1 Acutalibacteraceae bacterium | reverse complement strand
AATGTTGCAAAGGGGTATGAATTGCAAGCAGGCACACTTATCGTGACCGATGCAAGCGGAAAAACATATATCCCGCAACGTGTCGGTTTTCGAAATGGCGGTACAGCCCGAGAATTTATAGTGGATGACCCCGCTTTTAACCCGCAAGGTGCGACCGTTTCTGCAGAATTTTATATACCGACCGTTCATGAGCCGAACATTGCTTCTGTTGGCATCTCTTCCAGTACACAGTATACCGGTTTGCGTTTTGTCAGCCGCTTTACCCGCGTGGAAGAAGATGGAAACGCGTATGTTATATTAGATGGTGAGAAACACGCATTAGTGGACTATGGTTTTGTGGTTGCGTCTAAACCCGGCATGCAGGTTGACCTTGGTAAGATGGAATTGACAGGTGATGACATCAGAAGTGCGATGACGGTGGATGCGAAGTCGCGTTTGGATTGGACCGACGTTGTCAGTTTTAAAGACGTGGACGCTCCTTTGTATGATACCTGCGACGCTTACATTGATATGGCGTTGACATTCATCAATATAAAGAACACTTCTACCGAATATTACACGCGTCCGTATGTCGTTGTGCAAGACGGAGACAGAGAACTGACACTGTATGGCGGTGTTGCGTATGGTGCGTTTGATGAATATCATTACGTTGATGTTGTAGCAAAAACATCTGCCTATTTAACTCAAGCGGATGCAACCCTGAAAAACTCTGTCGGCATCGATGAAGCGCAGACTATGTACGTTTACACCAAGCCTGCCGGCGTATCTGCCAATGATGAAGACTCCGCTTCCGTCTATTTCTCCAATGAGAACGGCTTTGATTACATTTCTTTTGATTTCTACTTTGCGGCTATGCCGCAGGGTCAGCAAGGCGGCAAACCGTATGTTGCGATGAAGTCGTATAAGGATTTGACCGGCAACTATGCAGCTTGCGCTCAGTCTGCTGATGCCTTAGGGTTGACTATTCAGAATAAGGCCACCGGTGAGTTGAATACCGAGTACGTTGGTTCTGCAACTTGGGGTAAGGTGGAAATGAATACCTGGTACACCATGACCTGTAAGGTAACCGATTGGAAAAAACTCAATTGTGTTCTTTGGATGTCTTCCTCTGCAACTGTGTACTTTACTAACGTAGAGGGTTGGAATGAGTAATTCTTAAAAATAGAACATATTAAAAAAACGGTGCAATCACACTTGGTGGTTGCACCGCTTTTGTTTTATGAAATCGTTAGTTGCTATCCTCGCCCCATAAGTTCATGCGGAACAAACGGGTTTCATCTTCTTGGTCGGTGCAAACCACGGTTGCTTCACCGATGGTGCCCCAGTCGATATTGCCCGACAGTGCTAACAGTTGGGTGAGTTTGCTCTTCATGTTGAGCATATCGCCTTCTGCGGTTTTCAAAAACACTTCACCTTTTGCGGTTGCCGCAAACGAAATCAATTTTTCCAACGAAAAATTATGAATATCTAACGTAGCCATATTTCACACTCCTTTTTGTAGCGGGTATAGTATACAAAATAATCCTTTAAAAGTCAATTAAAAACCATAATTTTTATTAAGATATCCCATATGGTTTCAGTTATTCTTTTTCTTGTAAAAAGGAATGGCGAACAGCATAATGACGGTAAATACCAGCAGATACCATATAACGCTGCTGCCGTGCGCGATAATGGCGGCAACCACCATAAAAATGCAGCAAATAATTGACATAGAGGGGAATACGAATCGTTTAACTGGATGCAAATCCTTTGCGGTTATCATCATACGCAGAAAAATGGGGATGTAGATGGCATACAGCGTGATGATGGGCAATTCGGAAGAATCGAACGTCACAGGACCAAACCAACCGCTCGGTGCTAAGTTTGCGCCGTAGAAGAATAAAAACCACAACATACAGGACAATAAACCAACGATGGAAGAGTTGGTAGGCATGTTAGTAGTGGGGCTGATTTCGCTAATCATTTCTGGACGAGGGCCATTGTTACGTGCGGCAATAGAATACATACTGCGGGTAGTGGCAATCATCAAACCGTTTAAAGTGCCCAAGCAGGAA
The DNA here is from genome assembly GCA_045596565.1 of Acutalibacteraceae bacterium. Lineage (GTDB taxonomy): Bacteria > Bacillota > Clostridia > Oscillospirales > Acutalibacteraceae > URNF01. The sequence continues at coordinate 1,252 of JAZOCQ010000137.1, read as the reverse complement.
ATGATAACCAGCACGAACAAACCGACGCCGCCTACCGAACCGAAGATTTTTTCGAACGCAATGCGCGCGCCTTCTTCGCCGCTTTCCATCAACACGGCATTGGATACGCCGCCTGCCAGACCGATGTAATAGAATATGTAAACCAAAGCAATGATGGCGGTTCCCACTGTTAAAGCAATCGGTAAATTTCTTTTAGAGTTTTTGATTTCTGCGTTGATACTGGTGGCAATAATCCAGCCTTCATAAGCGAAAGCTGCCGCTACCAAAGCGGAGAATAACGCTACCAAATTACCGCCTTCAACCTCGGCGACAACAGTCGTAAAGTTTTCTATCGTGGTACCGTTGCACAAGCCGACTATGGTGCCGATGATTGCCATTAAAATCAACGGAATGAGCTTAATGACGGTGGTGGTAATTTGGAATTTGCCCGACAAAATGGGGGATAAGGTGTTGAGCGCATAACTGGCTATTAAATAACCGGCCGCCAACACCATTACCTGTGCGCTGTCAGGTGTCCAGCCAACTAAAACGCCGGTGTAGCGTGCGGAGACCCAAGCGAGCACCGATGTCATAGCGGGGAAATAGATGAATGTGGTAAACCAGCCGGTCATATAGGCGTACCGTCTGCCCACGGTGGCTTCTGCATAGTCCACCACACCGTTTACGCCTTTATAGCGGGTTGCCATAAGGGAAAAAGTGTAAGCACAGATAATCATAATGGTGCCACCCAGTATCCAAGCCAGGATACCTAAGGGTAGATTGCCACCCGTTGCGGTCAATACTTTTTCCGCCTTGAAAAACACGCCGCTGCCGATAACAATGCCGACAACCATGGCGATAGCGGTAAAAAGACCATACTTTTCTTTCAGTTCGTTTTTCATGTTGTCCTCCCCAAAATTTATTTTTTATGCGGTAATTCACTGAGGAAAGCCGCACCTAAAATACAAATTGCACCCACTGCTTGCGCCCAACCAAAAGATTCTTTGAGCAATACGGCGGATAAGATGATAGCAACAACCGGGTCAATATAACTGTATATCGCGGTTGTCTGTGCCGGCAGATACTCCATACTGCCGAAATATAATGCATACGTGATACCGGTATGCACAACTGCGACGATGAGTAACAGTATAATTGCAACATGTGTTGCCCCAGAGACATCGGTGGCGTTTGTGAGCAGACAATAGGGCATCATTACAATAGCGGCGCTTGCGAGTTGTACGACCGTCTTATAAGTCGGAGGCCAAGCGGT
>JAZOCQ010000136.1:0-3400 GCA_045596565.1 Acutalibacteraceae bacterium | reverse complement strand
TGATCACGATCTCCAGCGCATCCCACACTTCGGGACGGACACGTTCCACCATCTTACGGGCGGATTTGATGTTGCCGGCAGCACCGGTTTCCACCAAACGTTTCATCACAAACGGTTTAAAGAGTTCGATTGCCATTTCTTTGGGCAGACCGCACTGATACATCTTCAGTTCGGGGCCGACAACGATAACCGAACGGCCGGAATAGTCCACACGTTTACCTAGCAAGTTCTGACGGAAACGACCCTGCTTACCTTTGAGCATATCGGACAAAGATTTGAGCGGGCGGTTGTTCGGACCGGTAACCGGTCTGCCGCGGCGGCCGTTGTCGATGAGGGCATCAACCGCTTCTTGCAACATACGTTTTTCGTTGCGCACAATAATATCCGGTACACCCAGTTCGAGCAATCTCTTCAAACGGTTGTTACGGTTAATCACGCGACGATACAAATCATTGAGGTCGGAGGTCGCAAAACGACCGCCATCCAACTGCACCATCGGACGAATATCCGGCGGCACAACCGGCACAACGTTCATAATCATCCATTCCGGACGGTTACCGGAGAGGCGGAACGCTTCCACCACTTCCAAACGTTTGAGCAACCGTGCGCGTTTTTGACCGGTAGCGTCGTCAAGTTCTGCTTTCAGTTCAGCAGACAACGCTTCCAAATCAATTTCAGCGAGTAATTTTTGGATGTATTCCGCACCCATACCGGCGTCGAAATCATCTTCATATTTCTCGCGCATATCACGATAATCTTTATCGGACAAAATCTGTTTTTTCTGCAAGGGGGTGTCACCGGGGTCTGCCACGATATACGAAGCAAAGTACAATACTTGTTCGAGCAAACGCGGGGAAATATCCAAAATCAGACCCATACGAGACGGAATACCCTTGAAATACCAAATGTGGGACACCGGTGCGGCGAGTTCGATATGACCCATACGCTCACGGCGCACCTTGGCACGGGTGACTTCCACGCCGCAGCGTTCGCACACCTTGCCTTTATAGCGGATACGTTTATAACGACCGCAATGGCACTCCCAATCTTTGGTCGGACCAAAAATCTTTTCACAGAAAAGACCTTCGCGTTCCGGTTTGAGCGTTCTGTAATTGATGGTTTCGGGTTTGGTAACCTCACCGTAAGACCAACTGCGAATCTGCTCGGGAGAAGCCAAACCGATTTTAATAGAATCAAAAACTTCAAAATCTGCCATAACTATTTTCTCCTCCCTTAATCTTCATCGTCGAATGCTTCGACTTCTTGATCATCAGCATCATACGCATCCACATCTTCGGCATCCGCCACTTCGTAGCCATCCATTTCGTTTTCGTTGGCAACGGTGTAGAACGCTTCGTCATCCGACATAATCATCGGCATATCATCGTCATCACTGAAGGTTTGCTTCAAGTCGATTTCCTCTTTGTCCTTGTTGAGCACTTTAATGTCCAGACCCAAGGACTGCAATTCCTTCACCAACACTTTAAAGGACTCCGGTACACCGGATTTCGGCACGTTTTCGCCCTTGACGATAGCTTCGTAGGTCTTGACACGGCCCACCACGTCGTCGGATTTGACGGTGAGGATTTCCTGCAAGGTGTAAGCAGCGCCGTAAGCTTCCAGCGCCCACACTTCCATCTCACCGAAACGCTGGCCGCCGAACTGCGCTTTACCGCCGAGCGGTTGCTGGGTGACCAAGCTGTAAGGACCGGTGGAACGTGCGTGAATCTTGTCATCAACCAAGTGATGCAGTTTCAAATAGTACATATAACCAACAGTAACCGGATTATCGAACTGTTCACCGGTTCTGCCGTCGTACAAAATGGTTTTACCATCCTCGCGTTTGCCCGCCTGGGTGAGCAGTTCGCGGATATCCGCTTCGTGCGCACCGTCAAATACGGGGGTCATCACCTTGAAGCCGAGCGCGGAAGCGGCATAACCCAAATGCACTTCCAACACCTGACCGATGTTCATACGAGACGGAACGCCCAAGGGGTTGAGCACGATGTCCAGCGGGGTGCCGTCCGGCAGGAACGGCATATCTTCACTGGGCAAGATGCGGGAAACAACGCCCTTGTTACCGTGACGGCCAGCCATCTTATCGCCGACGCTGATTTTGCGTTTTTGAGCAATGTAGCAACGCACAACCATATTCACGCCGGGACTGAGTTCGTCACAATTCTCACGGGTGAACACTTTGACATCCACAATGATGCCATATTCGCCGTGCGGTACACGCAAAGAAGTATCACGCACTTCACGCGCTTTTTCACCGAAGATAGCACGCAGCAAGCGCTCTTCTGCAGTCAGTTCGGTTTCGCCCTTGGGGGTAACTTTACCGACCAAAATATCGCCGGAACGCACCTCGGCGCCGATGTGGATAATGCCGCGCTCGTCCAAATCTTTGCGGGCATCCTCGCTAACGTTGGGGATATCGCGGGTGATTTCCTCCGGACCCAGTTTGGTGTCGCGGGATTCAATCTCGTATTCCTCGATATGAACAGAGGTATAAACGTCGTCACGCACCATTTTCTCATTGATAAGAACGGCGTCCTCGTAGTTATAACCTTCCCAGGTCATAAAGCCGATAAGGGCGTTCTTACCCAACGCGATTTCACCGCCGTCGGTAGAAGGACCGTCTGCAATCACGGCGTACTCGTCGATATGGTCGCCGACCGACACGACAGGACGCTGGTTGAGGCAGGTGCCTTGGTTAGAACGGGCGAATTTAATCATTTTATAGGTATCATTTTCGCCGTTGTCGTCACGACGGACAACCACCGTGTCAGCGGAAACGGAAACAACCGTACCGGCAGCCTTCGCCAGCACACAAACACCGGAGTCAACGCCGGCTTTATATTCCATACCGGTACCGACAATCGGCGCTTCGGTTTTGAGCAGCGGCACAGCCTGACGCTGCATGTTAGAACCCATCAAAGCACGGTTGGCGTCGTCGTTCTCGAGGAACGGAATCATCGCGGTAGCGACAGACACAACCATCTTCGGGGAAACGTCCATATAGTCAATCTTTTCACGTGCGACTTCCAAAAATTCGTCACGGAAACGAGCGTTGACCTTCGGACGGGCGAAGCAACCGTTTTCATCCAGCGGCTCGTTTGCCTGTGCAACGATGAAATCGTCTTCCATATCAGCAGACATATACACCACTTCATCGGTGACAGCGCCGGTTTCTTTATTCACTTTACGGAACGGAGCTTCCACAAAACCATATTCATTGATACGGGCAAAGGAAGCCAGATACGAAATCAAACCGATATTGGGACCTTCGGGCGTTTCAATCGGGCACATACGGCCGTAGTGACTGTAATGCACGTCACGCACTTCGAAACCTGCGCGGTCACGGGACAGACCGCCGGGGCCCAATGCCGACAAACGACGT
>JAZOCQ010000135.1:0-1714 GCA_045596565.1 Acutalibacteraceae bacterium | reverse complement strand
TACCGTTGAGTTTTGTCAGCGAGATATCGCCGATGCTGTGACCCACAGCGGATACGCCGTACGCAATTGTACCTGCCGCCGCATAGGACAGGGTATCCTGTTCGCTGTGTAACAGTTCTTTGGTAGCATAATCATAAATCTCTACCGTAATATCGTCGCCGATTACCCGTACTTTTACGGTAACCGTTTCGGGTAGGTCGGTTGCAAAATCGGTCTCGAAATGGTTGTACATATCGTCTGCCGCAGTGCCGCCGCTCTTATTGAGAATGTCATTGCCCGATGCAATAGACATACCGCCCTTGTTGATGGATACAAAGCCCATCGTTTTCACGATGTTGTAGTATCCCGCCGTGAAGTGACCTGCATTCTGCTGGCGGAAACCGAGAATGACGCCGCCGTTATAGTTGGCAAACTTCACGTTAAAGGTGGTTTCAAAGTTTTCCAGCACGATTTCTTCGCCGTTGGAATTCAGCGGTACCAGCGAGTCGATCTTACGGAACATTTCGCCGCTGGTTTTGCCCGTCGTACGGGTCAACCATTCGCCGGACGGTACCCACTTGGACCAACCGGTCGCGGTACCGGACGGATTGTAATTGTCGTTGGTGTCAAGGTTATCAAACAGGTCGCGTTCACGGTAATGTGCGCCCTCACGGTCATAATAGAAGTTGAATTTACCTTCCAATGCCGCTACCGTCTGCGTGTCTGCATCGGTAAAGCCGTCATCGCCCACAGACGGTACAGCAGATGCGTCAAACGAGAAACTCTCGTACGCGTCGCCTGCCATGGGATACAAGTTGGCATCGGTGGGATAGGTATCCACGTCACCGTACCAGAACACAAACTGTGCAGAAGGCAACCATTCGTCGGTCATAATATCCATACCGCGGAACAGCACTCTGTCTTCGTAGATTTCTACGTAATACGCCTGCGAACGCGCCTGCACGTTCTCGCCGTTCGGATTATAATGGGTGTATACCGTGTAGGAAACAGCGGAAGTGTTCGCCGTCTTGCACATCGCATCGTTCTCATATTCGAAAACGTTTGCGGTGTTCATATCGGTATGGGTGTGGGAAGTCATAAAGATGGCGTTGGGATACTTCGCCAAAATGGCTTTAAGTGCATCCGCATCCGCAATCTGATTGAATTTCTGGTGGTGGAAGATAAATGCGGGTGTATCCGCGTCTACCGCCGCCAAACCTGCATCCAGCCAGGCAAGCTGTGCATCTCCCAAGGTGGCAATGTTATGGTTGCCGCCGCTCGGATCGATAATCGAAGAGTTAAGGAAGAAGAAATCATAGCCGCCGACGTTCTTGGTGTAATAGGGCGTTTCAGGGGTAATCGCAATGCCGGTGTAGTTGGCAAAATTGTTCACCGTATCGGCGTGTGTTTTGGTATCCCAGTACTCATGGTTACCGATGATGCCTTCTAACGCAAGGCCGTTGCTGTAGGTGTCCCAAATTTCTTTGAAACGTTCGTATTCCGCGATTTTACCGTTGTCCACGATGTCGCCGCCGTGGAACAAACCTGCGGAGTCGGGGTCGAATTTTGCAATATCCTGCAACAGGTCGATAAAATGTTCGTCATTCGTCTCCTGGTTAATAGAACTGCCGGACATAGTGTGGCTGTCGCTCGCCATCTGGAAACTGAGTTTTTCTTCACCGAACGTCATATTGCGCACGGTCAGCGGCAGCGGCACCACCACGCAGTTGTCGGA
>JAZOCQ010000134.1:0-5924 GCA_045596565.1 Acutalibacteraceae bacterium | reverse complement strand
GAAAGAAACATCCCAGCTGTCAATGGAAACGGGTTGTGCAAACCAATCATGTGTCGTAACAGTATCACCACTATAATGAGAAACCGTATCAAAACGATCATTCATCCACTTGCTGGCATATTTTTCCACCGCAGTGGCGGTTGAAGCAGTGGGATCGGTAACTTCAATGTACTGAGAATTTACATTACCGTACGCCGGTTCTTCCAAGAATCCGGCCCACTCTTTATCGCCTTTAGCAGCAGCATCCTCTGTCATTTGAGCGAAATTGGCAGAGAAGACTTTGCCGGAGTTTTCATTATAATACGTACCGATGTCAACAGGCTTACCTTTGCTGTTCAACTCGACAATTTTAAAGTTCTTGATGTGGGTATAGCGGTTGGACATACCAAAGGAAATTTGACCCAAATCGGTCGTGATTTCTCTTTCGATACGACCAATTTCAACAGTGTCTTCGCCGGTCAAAGTAATAAGTGCTTGATTACCAACCACTTTTACCTTTAAAGTATACCATTGGTCAGACAAAGTTTTACCGAAACGGTCTTCCGACGTACCTATGGTAGCGCTGTAAATGCTTTCTTCCTTGGTGTAGAATTTCCAGCCGTCATTGCCCTTTTGGCCACCATTACCGATAACAACACTGTTGCCGTTGTGGCCAACCTTATCCGCCAAGGACAGCCAATCGTATCTACCGGCAGATTCCTGGTGGAAGCTGAGCACGATAGAACCAGAATTGGCACCATCTTGGAACGCAAACTGCAATTCAGCTTCGAAGTTTTGCAATTCCAAACGACGGCCGTTCTGTTTGGCAACCAAAGAGGTATTCACACGGAACATCTCAGAAAATTCCCATTGCGGAGAGGTGATGTCATAGAACAACCATTCACCGCCGCCCAGAGCTGTATCATGTTTGTACAGTCTCAGTTTGGAGTGGTCATAGAGGTTTGCTTCATCAGGCATTTCTTCCGCATACCAAGCGAACGTCGTGGGCTCGACGTTGGAATAATGCGCAACCACATCGAACCGTCCACTCATCCACTGGTCGGCATATATGTCCGCCGCAGTGGCAGTCGTGGAAGAAGGATTGTCAAAAGCAATAGTTTGGGAACTACCGCCATATAGCGTTTCTTCCTGAAGAGTAACCCAATCTTCGCCGCCGGCAGCAACAGTGCCCGCCGCCATTTCGCTGAAATCAGCGACGAATTCTTTCACGGTCGCATCTGCCGAAGAAAACAACGGCAACGTTCCGACCACTGCAAGCATACCGACCAGCACTGCTAACGCAAGCAACATCGCACTTACAGATTTTAAAGATTTTACAGATTGCATACTTTTGCTCCTTTCAAATTTTATCCATTCTGTAAAGAATATTTAAATGTGCCCAACGCAGGAACACAAAATAAAGGAAATAATGATGTATATAAACATCAATCAAGCGAGATTTTCTCGCCGTTTTTATTTGCACTATCAATCAAGGTTTCTACCAATTTCACCGACAGTGCCGCGCTCTCCGGTCTGTTCTTGGTGTTCTCAATTTCGCCATTGATGATATCTACCAAATATTCAATCTCAGCGGAATATCCGTCAACTGTAGAAATTTCCGGAGTGAAAGCTTCTGCGCCTCTCGGATATACCGTCACTGTGCCACCCGCCGCGCACACAGTTGCTTTTTCAAGAGAAACCATGTAATCGGCTTGGAACGGCACGTTTTCGAGTGACCAGTCACCAATCGCCAACACGGTGAAGTCGTCATAGTACAAAGTGGAATGCGCCACATCATAACCCGCGGTATACACTTTTTGACCGTTGCAGGAAACCGCTTTGGGTTCGCCAAATGCGAAACGGACAAAGTCCAAATCGTGAATATGTAAGTCGGTCAATGCGCCGCCGGACAGTTCCGCGTTCATAAACCAGTTCTGCCAACCCCACATCGGCGGAGGAGACAAACGTCTGAACACCGCAGACAACGGTTTGCCATACGTACCGGCATCCAGCAATTCTTTCAGGTAAGCGTACTCAGGGAAGAAACGCACACACTGACCAATCATCAACTGCTTGCCGGCTTTTTTTGCCACAGCAATCATGTTTTGGCACTTGTCATACGAAAGCGACATCGGCTTTTCGCACATCACGTGATAGCCTTTTTTCAACACGTGCACCGTAATGTCCTCATGCACATAAGTGGGTACGCAAATATCCACCAAATCAGGATTCTCTTTCTCCAACATCTCATCAATGTCGGTGTAGGTGTTTAAGCTCGCCGCAGCGTTATCGTCACCGCCACCAATATTGATTTGCACGCCACCGGAAAAACGGTTCGGGTCAACGTCGCATGCCGCGACAATTTTCGCCTTGCCCTTTCCTTCCAGGTACCTGTATGCTGCCATGTGCACGCTCTGTGCAATGCCACCAAAACCGATGATGCATACTTTTTTCATACAAATCTCCTTCCAAGTTTTCACGAGATATTTACAGCCGATTTTCGCCAAAACGGACATAACTACCCCCGTCATTTAGCCAAAATAAATATAACATAAAAGCGTGCGTTTTAAAATACAAAATTGTTCGCAAACACCATCAAAAATAGAAAAAAATCGTCGTTTTTTAAAGGTTTTTTGCATTTTTGTTCGTGCCGAACCGCGTGCTTCTTGATGAAACGAATGGTGAGCAAAACGAAAAGAAACAGGTCAATAGGCGTCTGCACAAGCACGTCCTTTTGACCTGTTTCCATTGCTTATCTACTCTTGCTTTTCGCGTTTTGCGGCAAATGAATCTTGTTCTTATACTGCATGGGTGAAATTTCCATAACCTGCTTGAAAAGTCTGCTGAAATAATAAAGGCTGGAAAAGCCGAGAGTCTCCGCTATTTGCGTAAGCGACAACTCACCTTCTCGGATAAGTTCTTTGGCATATTCGCATTTTAAGTAGTTGAAAAAATCAATAATCGTATGTCCCGTTTCCGCCTTGAAGGTGGAACTTAAATATGTTTTTCCGAAATTAAACTCCTGACACAGTTCGTCAATGGTAATTTTTCGGTGTATGTTTTGCAACATATAGCCGCGAATTTCTTTTGTAATGGCCGCACCCGCCAGCGTACTTTCTCTGGGCTTGGATTTAATGTTTGTGCAAACCGAGCGGGTGTTGCCGGACTGCATCACGGTCAATAACAGCTCTTCAATGTGGTTTTTCAGCAACTGGTCACTGCCGACGTTGCCGTGCTTTCTGCGCATAATTCGAGAGTCTTCGACCTCTAAATTCGGCATAAAGAAAGAACGGCGGAATTGCACGATGATTTTTGCGAGAATATCATATTCAGCATCGCCGATACGTGCCTTTAAACCCTCGAAAAATCGCATCGCTTTGGAATTAGAAACAAAAGAAATGACCACCACGTTAAACGGATGATCGCCGTCACCGAAAACCTGATGTTCCACGCCCGGCTTGTAAAAAAACATATCGTTTTCACGCAACTCGTACATCTGTCCGTCAACCGACGTCAACATCGTACCTTTGTCTACAAACACCAGCTCCCAGAAATCATGGCTTTCACTGGGCGAAATGTACGCTTTCCCAAATTCGTAGTAATACAGGGTTACAATCTCCGAAACGTCCAGCAAAACCTCCAAAGAATGCCTTTTATACTCCTTGTAAGCCACGCCTTATCCCTCTTTTCACACATCGTAAACAATTGTGCAAATGTAAGACCGAAAAGAAAAACTATGGGTTGCCGAACACAAAGAAAAATTTACAAATGCACCTACTTATAGAGAATGTTAATATATTTTATTATATATGTCAAGGAAAATGTTAATTTTTTATAAATAATTACACTTTTCACGATAAAAAGTTTTCAAAATATCTATATTTATTTTGCTGAATAATAATGCAAATTTTTCCAACGATTTTCTGCAAAATAATCGCCTTTTTTCACGCTTTTAAAATGCTTTTTCGGTATGACTTCTTATTTTCTCACAAAATACTGCAAAAAACTTTGACAAACGCAATTTCTATTGTATAATGGTGTAAGTATTTTAAACTGATTATATATAAATTCTCAGAGGAAACGAGGATGGCAATGAAAGAAAAAAATTGGTTGACGGGTGGTTTTGTTGCTTGCACGATAGCCATAGTGTATGCGTGCAGTGTTTTATTCACCAACACCCACGTACCCACCGGTACCGTTGTTCAGACAACCATTCAAACCACTGTCATCACAACCACTCCTATCACCCCCATTACTACCACTACACAACAGACCGATAATCTGCGTATGGGATTCAGCTTTACCGCAGAACAACAACTGCAACTGGACGATATGCTCAAATCTTACGGCGGTAACGTCGCCGTTTGGTATGAGGATTTGGATTCCTCTTACACCTACCAATATAACGCCGACCATACTTTCTCTGCAGCCAGCATCGTCAAAGCGCCTTACTGTATGTATCTCCTGCAACTGGCTTCGGAAGGCAACTGTGATTTGACGCAAAAAATTGCCTTCACGGATGATATACGGGCAGACGGCACGGGCATTGTCAAAGAGCAACCGTTTGGTACCGAATTTACGGTACAGCAGTTGATAGAATACGCCATTTGTTACAGCGATAATGCGGCTTTACGTATGCTTCGCTCCGCATACCCCGCCGAAGGATTTCGGGATTTTTCTTCCTCTATCGGTATCCAAAACGCAAATGCTATCAGTAACATTACCGGTGCGAATATCAACGCCGCGGATGCCGCAACCTATATGCGTGCCATCTACAAATTCATACAAGAAAACGAAACGTACGGTGGGATGTTACGCGACTATATGACCAAAACGCGCAACCCCATGTTCACTTCCTCTTACACCCTTGTGCGAAAATACGGATGGGCAACCGAAGCCTTTCACGATACCGCCATTGTAGAAGCCCCGCATCCGTATATTCTGGTATTTCTCACCGACCACGCAGAGGGAACAACAGACGATTTTGCTATGTTCCGCAATCTGTCCAACACGGTGGAAACTTTTTCTGCACAACCATAAAATTGTATATAAAAACAAAGGAGATATATGTATGTTTACCGATGAACTGAAAAACTTTGACCCCGATGTGTTTGCGGCTTGTGACCGTGAATTCAACCGCCAACAGCATAATATCGAACTGATTGCCTCTGAAAACATCGTTTCCAAAGCGGTGTTGCTTGCCGCAGGCAGTGTGTTGACCAACAAATACGCTGAAGGATATCCTGGTAAACGCTATTACGGCGGTTGCGTGCACGTCGACGAAGTAGAAGAAATCGCCAGACAGCGCGCTTGCGAATTATTCGGCGCGGACCACGCCAACGTACAGCCGCACAGCGGTGCAAGTGCCAACCTTGCGGTATTTTTCGCACTGTTGCAACCGGGCGACACCGTGATGGGCATGAATCTCGCGCACGGCGGTCACCTATCCCACGGTTCGCCGGTTAATATTTCGGGTAAGTATTTCAACATCGTGCCTTACGGTGTGGACACCGCTACCGGCTATATTGATTATGACGAGATGCGCAAAATTGCGCTGGAATGCAAACCGAAAATGATGGTGGTGGGTGCCAGTGCCTATCCGCGCACCATTGATTTCGCAAAATGCCGTGCGATTGCCGACGAAGTGGGCGCATATCTGATGGTGGATATGGCGCACATCGCGGGCTTAATTGCCGCGGGCTTACATCCTAATCCCGTCCCTTATGCCGACGTGGTGACCACCACTACCCACAAAACCCTGCGCGGTCCGCGCGAAGTCGGATCGTAGCCATGTCGTTCTGTGAGCCAAGGAGTTGGGGGGGCAACTTGTCTTCCTAAGACCGCTTGGCCTCCGACTTTAATTGCCGCGGGCTTACATCCTAATCCCGTCCCTTATGCCGACGTGGTGACCACCACTACCCACAAAACCCTGCGCGGTCCGCGCG
>JAZOCQ010000133.1:0-4544 GCA_045596565.1 Acutalibacteraceae bacterium | reverse complement strand
ACTTACGGTATCATTCCCGACCAGATTGAAGCGGGTACCTATATGGCGGCGGCGGTAGCGACCGGCGGCGACGTGTTGGTAAAAAACGTTACGCCCAAACATTTGGAATCCATCACTGCTAAATTGGAAGAGATGGGTGTTTTGGTAGAGGAATATGACGATTCCGTGTATGTGAAAGCGAAAGGTCGTTTAAAACACTGCAACGTTTCCACCATGCCGCACCCGGGCTTTCCGACTGATATGCAACCGCAGTTTGGTGCGTTGTTATCTTTGGCTGACGGTACCAGCATTATCAACGAGGGTGTTTGGGACAATCGTTTCTGGTACGCGGAAGAATTGCGTCGTATGGGCGCACAGGTACAAGTGGACGGCAAAATTGCTGTTTTCCAAGGCGTTGAGCAACTGCACGCCGCGCCGGTAAAAGCGCTGGATTTACGCGCGGGCGCCGCGATGATAATCGCCGCGCTTGCTGCAAAAGGCAGTACTGAAATTGAAAATATTCATTTTATCCAACGCGGATATGAAAATATTGTTGAAAAGCTCACGGCACTGGGCGCAGATATCAAGGAAATTTATACGCCGGATGTATCGTTGAAAAAAGTACTGTAAAATAAAAGATATAACCGCAGCGGTTGCTGCGGTTTTTTTGAGGAGAAAGTAGAAATGGCAAGATATTGTGCGCTTTTCAGCGGCAGTAAAGGGAATTGCACGTATATCGGTACGGCGGATAGCGGTATTTTGGTGGACGTCGGCGTGTCTGCGAAACGCATTAAAGAGGCGTTGCAAGCACGTGATATTGCGCCCGAAAGTATAAAAGGCGTTTGTATTACCCACGAACACAGCGACCATATAGCAGGTTTGCGGGTGCTTTCTAAACAATATGGATGGACTGTATATGCGTCCAAAGGTACGCTACTCGCTTTGACTGAAAACGGTTGTATCAGTGCGTGCAGTGACTTGGTACCGTTGGATGTTAAGCCGGTTACTATCGGTGAGATGCAGGTGCTGCCGTTTCACACACCGCATGATGCGCGGGAAAGTATGGGCTTTTGCGTGGAGTTGCCCGATGAACGAAAAATTGCGGTGGCGACTGATATGGGGACCATGCGGCAAGAGGTGCAAAATTTGCTTGCCGGTTGTGACCTTGTACATATTGAATCCAATCACGATATTTCCATGCTCAAAAACGGCACCTATCCTTTGCATTTGAAAGAACGCATTTTGTCCGCTGATGGGCATCTTTCTAACGCGATGTGTGCCGTGACTGTTTCTGCTTTGGCAGCGGCGGGTGTTTCGCGGTTTACACTGGCACATTTGAGCGAGCAAAATAACACGCCGACGTTGGCATTGTCAACCGCGCGCGATGCGCTGGTACGAGAGGGAATGCAGGATGGTGTGGATTATCTGTTGGAAGTGGCAGGTCCCGTGTCCTCAAATCCGGTTACAGTGTTCTAAGGAGAGAATAACGATGTTACGTGTAACGATACTTTGTGTCGGCAATTTGAAAGAACGCTATTGGCGGGATGCCGTGGCGGAATATACCAAGCGGTTACAAGCGTTTTGCAAATTCGGGATTGTGGAAATCGGCGAAGCGCGACTGGGAGATTGTCCTTCTTCCGCGCAAATCGCGCAGTGTCTGGACGCAGAGGGCAAACAGATTTTATGTAAAATCCCTGCAAACGCGGTGGTAATTGCCATGTGCATTGAGGGCAAACTGTTGTCGTCGGTGGAATTGTCCCAAACCTTCGAGCGTTTTGCCGGCAACGGCAAAAGCGAGATTGTGTTGATAATCGGTGGCTCTTTTGGATTATCGGATGCAGTAAAAGCGCGTGCCGACTTGCGGCTTTCCATGTCACCAATGACTTTTCCGCATCAGTTGGCGCGGGTGATGTTGTCCGAACAAATTTACCGCGCCTTTCAAATCACAAACGGCGGGAAATATCATAAATAATATAGGAAAACGGCGGTGGTGACACCGCCGTTTTTTGTTATGTGCATATTCGTCCTTGCTCGTTCATACACATATAGCAACGAAATGTGTGAACATGGGAGGATACGTATATGGCAACAACGGATATTTATAAGGATATTGCCACACGCACGGGCGGGGACATTTATATTGGCGTGGTTGGCCCCGTACGCACGGGAAAATCTACCTTTATCAAACGGTTTATGGATACATTGGTCATTCCCAACATGGAAAATGAACATCAACGCACCCGCGCTAACGACGAACTGCCGCAATCGGCGGGCGGGCGCACCATTATGACCACCGAACCGAAATTCATTCCCGAACAGGGCGCGCATATTCAAATGGAAAACGGTGCGGATATGCACGTGCGGTTGATTGATTGTGTGGGCTATATCGTGCCGTCTGCGTTGGGGTACATCGAAAACGAGCAACCGCGGATGGTAAAAACGCCGTGGTATGAGGAAGAAATCCCCTTTAATATGGCGGCGGAAATGGGCACGCAAAAGGTGATAAACGAACATTCTACCATCGGACTGGTTGTGACCACCGACGGCAGTATCACCGACATTCCCCGCGCGGAATATGCCCAGACCGAACAGCGGGTAATTGCCGAATTAAAAGCAATCGATAAGCCGTTTGCGGTGTTGCTCAACTGTGTCAATCCGCAATCCCCCCAAACGGCGGCGCTTACGGCACAGATGCGGGAAGAATACGGTGCACCCGTCATTGCGGTCAACTGTCAGGAAATGCGTGAACCGCAGATTGAGGAGATTTTGCGGGAAATTTTGTTTATGTTCCCGCTTGCAGACATCGGCGTGGTGTTACCCAAATGGTTGCTGACGTTGGATAAAGAGCATCCTATCCGCCGCGGTATATTCGACAGCATCAAACAAGCCGCGTTACCGTTGCAAAAAATCAATGAGATGCAACAACTGGAAACCGCTTTGCGCGGATGTGAGTATATTGAAACTGCACAGATTTCGGGTATGGAACTGGGTACGGGCAGTGCACAACTCACCGTGACGGTAGACCCCGCTTTGTTTTATCGGATTTTAGGAGAACAGACCGGTATTACCTTGCGCGACGAAGGAGAACTAATGGCGCATATGTTGCGTATGGCGGATACTTGTAAACGGTATGAACGCATCCGCGGTGCATTAGAGGAAGCAGAGGCGACGGGATACGGCATCGTGATGCCGGATGTCGGCGAAATGTCGTTGGAAGACCCCGAAATCATCAAACAAAGCGGCAGATATGGTGTTCGTTTATCTGCAACTGCACCGTCGTTGCATATCTTGCGCGCGGATATTCACACCGAAGTGTCGCCCATTGTGGGCAGTGAAAAGCAATCGGAAGATTTGGTAGCGTATCTGCTCAAAGAATTTGAGGAAAACCCTGAAAAAATATGGGAATCCAATATTTTTGGCACGTCACTTTACGGATTGGTTAACGAGGGGTTACACACCAAATTGCATCACATGCCTGCTGAAGCGCGTATGAAGATGAAAGAAACGGTTGAACGTGTCATTAACGAGGGTTGTAACGGGTTAATCTGTATTATTGTATAAGGTAGGATGAAATATGCAGGAACAAGGAATGCCGCTGTCGGCGTTTTCGGCGGAACAAACCCCGCCGTCCAAAAAGGTGAGCACGATGCGTGTGGTATTGGTACAGAGTGTTTGTTGTGCGCTGCTGGTACTGTTCTTTGCTTTATTCAAAGTGTGCGGTGGCAGTGCGTATGCACAGTTAAAAGGCGCATTCACCGATGCCATTGCCAATAATGCATTGTTGGCAACGGTGGTACAACTGTTGGATGCGCCCGCAGATGAAACGTATATCCTGTCCGACGGCACTACCGCCAACGATACGAGCACCGATACTACGACAAATACCACTGCGGCTACAACAGCGGGTACCACCGCCCAAACCGATGCACAATAAGGTCACAGTGCGCATCAGTCCCTTGTTTTTTGCTTTACTTTCAATGTTGTTGTTATATGAACAAAAGAGTTTAGCCGCCGGTTGTCTGGCGGCTTCTCTTTTGCACGAATGCGGACACTTGCTGATGATGTTCTGGCGCAAAAGTCCGCCCTTGCACATTGAAGTAGGGATCTTTGGTATGCGTATAGAACGGCGGGATACGCTTTGCCTCTCTTTTTGGGACGATTTTTGGATAGCCGCGGGCGGCCCGCTTGTCAACGGTATCTGCGCAGGCTTGTTTTGGGCGATGCATAAAGAAACCGCGGCTGCAATTCACCTTTTATTGATGTTACTGAATTTGTTGCCGATTGCGGCTTTGGATGGCGGTCAGATGCTACAGTGCGTTTTATACCGTTTTTTGCCGCGGGAAACGGCACACAAATGTGTATGGGTGTGTTCACTGCTGACGGTTTTTCCGCTGGGCGTAGTGGGCTTTTTTGTGTTGTTTAAAAGCGGTTGCAATATGTCGTTGCTTATTGTGGATGCTTATTTGATACTTTTGTTGTTTTTTAAGAGAAATGATTGAAAAAGTGTGAGGGCTATGGTAAAATACACACTGGAAATAAGGAGGGTACGGTATGGCTCTGGATAT
>JAZOCQ010000132.1:0-10326 GCA_045596565.1 Acutalibacteraceae bacterium | reverse complement strand
GGAGGTTTTGTATGTCACAGATTGTATATACAGCCGAAACTGTGTTGAGAGAACGCATTGCCGCCGCCGTACAAGCGGCGATGGATGCGGGCGAATTGTCGCAGGCAGAATTGCCGGCATATACGGTGGAAATCCCCGCTGACCGCTCGCACGGTGACCTTGCGGTGAACGCGGCGATGGTGTCTGCGCGTGCTTTTCGTTTGGCGCCCCGCCGTATTGCAGAAATTTTGGTGGCACATTTAGACCTTGCCGATACATATTTTGAAAAGGTGGAAATTGCAGGTCCCGGTTTTATTAACCTGTTTTTATCTGCCTCCTACTATGCGGATATTGTTGCCGATGTATGCGACAAAAAAGCGGCTTACGGCCGTTCAGATTTCGGCGCGGGCAAAAAAGTGATGGTGGAATTTGTGTCTGCCAACCCCACCGGCCCTATGCACATGGGCAATGCGCGTGGCGGTGCGCTGGGCGACTGTCTGGCGGCTGTTTTGGACGCCGCGGGATATGACGTGTGGCGTGAATTTTATATCAACGACGCCGGCAACCAGATTGAAAAATTTGCCACCTCACTGGAAGTGCGGTATCTGCAACTGTTTAAGGGCGAAGACGCCGTGCCGATGCCGGAAGACGCTTATCAAGGCGACGATATTAAGATGCACGCACAGAATTTTGCCGACCAATACGGCGATACGTTTGTGGGAGCCGAGAGCGAAGTTCGCCGTACTGCACTGGTGGATTTTGCTTTGCCCCGCAATATTGATAAGATGCATAAAGATATGGATACCTATCGTATTGTATATGACGAGTGGTTCCGCGAATCCCGCCTGCACGAAAGCGGCGAGGTGCGCGAAGTGATTGACATTCTCACCAAAAACGGCCTCACTTACGAAAAAGAGGGCGCATTGTGGTATAAAAATGCGGAAGTTTTGGGTGAAAAATTGCGTGCCGCGGGTAAAACCGAAGCGGAAATCGAAAAATTGGAACTCAAAGACGACGTGCTGATTCGTGCCAACGGTAATCCCACTTATTTTGCGGCAGACATTGCTTACCATCGCAATAAATTCTTGCGTGGATTTGATACATGTATTGACGTGTGGGGTGCTGACCACCATGGTCACGTGGCGCGTATGAAAGGTGCAATGGATGCTATCGGTTTGGACGGCGATAAACTCAAAGTAGTGCTTATCCAATTGGTGCGTCTGATGCGTGACGGTGAGGTAGTGCGGATGTCCAAACGCACCGGCAAAGCCATTCAGTTGGTGGATTTGCTGGAAGAAATCCCCGCCGATGCTGCGCGTTTCTTCTTCATCTTGCGTGAAGCGGGCACCCGTATGGACTTTGATTTGGACTTGGCTATTGAGCAATCTTCCTCTAACCCCGTATACTACGTACAGTACGCGCATGCGCGCATTTGCTCCATCTTCCGTAAAATGCAGGAGGAGGGTGTTGCGGTGACACCCGCCGCGGCAGATTTGTGTGCATTGAGCACAACGGAAGAGCGGGAACTCATTCGCCATATTTCCGGTTTCAGTAAAGAAATCGTGGAAGCGGCGAAAGAATATGACCCCGCTCGCATCACCCGCTATTGTATGGAACTCGCTACCTTGTTCCACAAGTTCTACAATGCTTGTCGCGTGATGGGTGGGGATGCAGGTTTGATGCAAGCACGTTTGATGTTGTGCGATGCCACCCGTATTACTTTGCGCAATGCACTGACACTGCTTAAAATCGACTCTCCGGAGGTTATGTAATGCAAACAAACGGTATGCCGTATGCTGCTTTGTCACAGCAACAACGTCAAAGTTTGCGCAGTGACGGCAATTTTGTGGGCGGCATTCTGATTTTGGTGCTGGGTGGTCTGACATTTTTGTTTTCCACCATTGCGGCACTGGCGGTACGCGGTGGACTGCTGTCACCCGATGCACTGAATTTTGATGATTTGGGACTGGGCAATACGCGCTATTTGTTGCTGTACGGATGTGTGTATATTGTCTGTATGGGGTTTCCTGCGCTGTTGTGTTGTTTACTGTTTGGACGTCGCTTGCGTGGGTTGTTTACCCCGCGCGCGCTTTCCTTGCGTACCCAAACGGCGGCTGTATGGATAGGACTTGGCGGTTGTATCGGTGCGAATATTGTCGCTTCGCTGGTCGCGTCGTTTTTGCAGGATAAGGGTATTTCTTTGCCCGATTCTCCTTCCTTTTTAGAGGCTACTCCAACCAGTTTTGCTCTTAATTTAGTGGTACTGGCTTTGTTGCCCGCGGTGCTGGAAGAATTGGTGTTTCGCGTGTGCGTGCTGGGTACGTTGCGTAAATACGGCGACTGGTTTGCCATTGCGGTGAGCGCTGTTTTGTTTGGGGTTATTCACGGTAATATCGTGCAGAGCGTATTTGCGTTACTGGTGGGCTTGGTGCTCGGTTATATCACTCTTTCCACCGGCAATGTGCGGCTGGCAATCGGCATACATTTTCTCAATAATACGTTGTCTGTTTTGCTCGAATATATAACATTGTCAATGGATGAGATAATGCGCAATGTTGTGTATGCCGCTGTATTGTATGGCGTTGGCATCATCGGCGGGGTTGTGGCACTGGTGTGTTTATTCCGCCGCAGTGCGGTATATCGTCGGCTTTTGCTGACACCGTATCCGACGGGCGCTTGCGTGGGCAATTTGTTGAAATCACCGTTGATGATACTGGGCTTAATAATGATAGTGCTGCGTATAGCGCTTTTCTTGAGGTGATAACGGTGCGGGAACAGTATATGCGGCGTGCTTTGGAGTTGGCGGCGTTGGCGGCGGCGGAGTTGGAGGTGCCGGTGGGTGCCGTGATTGTAAAAGACGGCGTGATTATCGGTGAAGGCAGAAACCGTCGTGAAAAGGATAAAAACGCGCTGGCACACGCTGAAATCGAGGCAATTAATATGGCTTGTCGGACGTTGGGCGGTTGGCGGCTTGCGGGCTGTGAATTGTACGTCACTTTAGAACCTTGTCCCATGTGTGCAGGCGCCATTATCAATGCGCGTATTGACAGCGTATATATCGGTACGGCTGACCCTAAGGCGGGGTGTTGCGGCTCGGTGGTGGACTTGTTCGCACAACCGTTTAACCACAGGCCCGCTTGTGAATATGGGTTGTGTCAAGAGGAATGCAGTGCACAGTTAAAGGATTTTTTTCGAAAACTGCGTAAAAAATCATAAAAAGGACTTGCAATTTTGTTTTCTTTCTGTTAATATGTATATGTATTATCTAGAATGAGTATTATGTGTTGAGTTAGGAGAGATGCCGTCATGAAAAAAGAATATATTGCTCCTCAAGTGACTTCTCTGAAATACGTGTTTGCTGAGGAGATTGCTGTTGATATTGGTGACATTTACCAGGGTGCCAGTGGGTTGCTTCCCACCCCTTGATGGAAGTTTAAACGCCCGAAATCCATTGATTTCGGGCGTTTTTTTTATTTGATATATGGCTATGTATAAAAAGCCGGTCAGCATCGCTGACCGGCTTTTTCGTATATGTTTTTAGAATACGGTTTTTTCGGTGAGATAGGCTTTGAGTTCCGCAATCGGGATACGTACCTGTTCCATAGAGTCGCGTTCACGCACGGTGACGCAATTGTCAGCGGGCACGCCTTTTTCGGGGTCGCCCACCGTGTCAAAGTCAACGGTGATGCAGAACGGGGTCCCGATTTCGTCTTCACGGCGATAGCGTTTGCCGATAGAACCGGCATCGTCGAAGTCCACCATAAAATCTTTTGCGAGCTCGGCGTAGATTTCCTGTGCTTTGGGGGACAACTTTTTGGACAGCGGCAACACGGCGGCCTTGAACGGTGCGAGTGCGGGATGCAGACGCATCACAACGCGGGTGTCGTTCTTTTCAGCGTCCACGACCTCTTCGTCGTAGGCATCGCACAGAACAGCTAACACGCTGCGTTCCACGCCGAGACTGGGTTCGATGACATACGGAACGTAGTGTTCGCCGGTTTCTTGGTCGAAATAGGTTAAATCCTTGCCGGAAGTGTTTTGGTGTTGGGTCAAGTCGTAGTCGGTACGGTCAGCAACACCCCACAGTTCGCCCCAGCCGAACGGGAACAAGAATTCAAAGTCGGTGGTTGCTTTGGAGTAGAAGCACAACTCCTCGGGGTCGTGGTCGCGCAGGCGGAGGTTTTCGTCTTTCAGGCCAATAGCCAGCAACCATTGGTGACAGAATTCACGCCAGTACCCGAACCATTCCAAATCGGTGCCGGGTTTGCAGAAAAATTCCAATTCCATCTGTTCAAATTCACGCACACGGAAAATGAAGTTACCGGGGGTGATTTCGTTACGGAAGGATTTGCCGATTTGACCGATACCGAAAGGCAGTTTCTTGCGAGTTGTACGCTGAACGTTCACGAAGTTGGTAAAAATGCCTTGTGCGGTTTCAGGACGGAGATACACGGTGTTTTTCGCGTCCTCGGTGACACCTTGGAATGTCTTGAACATCAGATTAAACTGACGGATATCCGTAAAATTATGTTTACCGCAGGTGGGGCAGGGGATGTTATGTTCTTCCACAAACGCTTTCATTTCTGCTTGGGAGAAAGCGTCGATGGGCTTGGGCAAGGTGAAATCGTTTTCGATGCACCAGTCCTCAATGAG
This sequence comes from Acutalibacteraceae bacterium, assembly GCA_045596565.1. GTDB lineage: Bacteria > Bacillota > Clostridia > Oscillospirales > Acutalibacteraceae > URNF01. Next base: position 5,694 of record JAZOCQ010000132.1, on the reverse strand, counting down.
TTTATCCGCACGGAAACGCTCATGACATTCACGGCAATCCATCAACGGGTCGGAAAAACCGGCAAGGTGACCGGAAGCAACCCAAGTTTGCGGGTTCATGAGAATGGCGGCATCTAATCCAACGTTATAGGGGTTTTCCTGCACGAATTTTTTCCACCATGCTTTTTTCACGTTGTTTTTCAATTCCACGCCGAGCGGACCATAGTCCCACGTGTTTGCGAGACCGCCGTAAATCTCCGAGCCGGCAAAAATAAAGCCGCGGTTTTTACAAAGCGCAACGATTTTTTCCATGGTTTTTGCTGTGTTTTCCATTTCCATGTCCCCTTTTTAAAGACTATACTATCATTTCTATATACTTTAATATAAAAAGTGGAGAATGTCAACTGCTGCGTATATGAATTTTTGTTTGTGGAATTTCGATTTTTCGATAAAAATGTAAAATTTTGTATATACCTACAAAAAATATGCACATTGATTGGCATTTTGCAAAAAACCGCACAACTTTATTTCAAAAAACTGTTGACAAAAAAATATGGAGATGATATATTGAATTGGAGAGTGCGAAAGTGCCCGAGGTGATAGTGTGCTAGACAAGACAGTTGCGCCTTCTGTTGACGAGCGAGATGCCGCGTTGGTGGTGAAAGCCGTTGACGGTAGCGGTGAGGCGTTTGATTTGTTGGCACAGCGTATGATGCCGATGATGAGCCGCTTGGCGGCGCGGTATCGTAATTTACCCGGCATGGATGCGGAAGATTTGTTGCAAGAAGGCCTGTTGGCATTGGTTGCGGCGGTCCATGCATATCAACCCGCGCTCGGTGCGTTCCACGCATTTGCCGCATCCTGTGTCCGTAACCGTATGCTTTCTGTGGTGCGACGGTATCTTCCGGAAGGATATGTGCAGGTGTCGCAGTCGGAAGAGGACATGGTGTCTATCGCTGATAGCGGACAAGTTGACCCCGCCGTTGTGGTGGTGGAAAAAGAGGAAGCCGGACGGCTGTATCGTCGCTTGCGCGAGCGGTTGAGTGCCTTGGAATATAAGGTGCTGACGGCGCATCTTACCGGCAGAACATACAGCGAAATCGCCGCGATGTTTGCGATTTCTCAAAAAGCGGTGGATAATGCTTTGCAACGGGTACGCAAAAAATTATCCGAAAACGCACCGTAAAATTTGGCAATGACGGCATATGGCCGATTGCGATATACATGCTCGGACATCTAATCAGAACGTTGATATGTAAATGGTCGGTTAATTGGCACTGGGCAAATATTTTTAAGCGAGGTTTTTCGAATGTACGAAGACAAGACTCTGGTCTGCAAAGAATGCGGAAATGAATTCGTGTTCACCGCCGGTGAGCAAGAGTTCTATGCTGAAAAAGGCTTCACCAATGAGCCGCAGCGCTGCAAAGCTTGCCGTGACGCACGCAAGAATGCCGGCAGACCCGCCCGCGAAATGTTCACCGCTATTTGCGCGAACTGCGGTCAGGAAGCGAAAGTTCCCTTCCAACCCCGTGAGGACCGTCCGGTGTACTGCAGCGAGTGTTTCGCTCAGATGCGCGACGAGCACTAAAACAGGCGAAAAGGTCGTTTGTCTTGGACAAACGATTTTTTTGCGCCCTAAAAAGAAAAAATGACACACTCTTTCGAGTGTGTCATTTTTTTAGGCATTTAAACGCCGAGAATATCAAAATAGTATATCGGCATAGCACTCCAGCCGTGGCACAAACTACCTGCGTTGCCAAAGTCTTTTTCGCCATCTTCGGTTTCCCAGAAGGTGGTGGCGCCTGCGTCCAACATTCTCTTGTATTTTTCTTCGATGTTTTGCAGGATGTAGTCACGATAACCATCCTTGTCCACTTGTAACAGCGCATCATACTTGAAACAGCACATGCTCAGCGAAACGGGGGTCATACGGTTGCCTTGGGTCAGTTCTTTACAGATGTGGGCGGCTTCTTCCTTAGAAGCGGCGCCGCACAGAATTGCCCATGCATTCACCAATTCACTGTATTGTTCTTTGTCAGCAAGATTACTGAACAAACCGCTGTCCGCGCGGAAGAAGGTTTCGTGGATGCGTACATTCAACGCATCTGCTTTTGCTGCATAATCGGCTTCCAAGCCCAGCAAATCGCAGATTTTCTGCATATTCTGCAACGCCAATGACAACAAGCAGTTGAGCGGCGCGTCGAAAATTATTTTTCCGCCGGTGCCGCGGTCGCCTTCCAGACCTTTGGTCCACTCATAGAAGTTCCAATGATACCATTCTTGAAAAGCGGGAACCAAACCGTTTTCCATTTTTTCGAGGAAAGCGTTTATGATAGAGGTCAGCTTGGGAAGAATTTCCCGCGCGAGTGTCAAGTCGCCGGAATATTTGCAGTATTCATATACCTGCGTAAAATAATGTAGCGAGAACGACGGGATGGTGAGATTCAGTTGCATGGGAGCGCAGATAGAGAGGATATTATCCTCACGTCTGTCTCGGCTGAACAAATCCAGCGAGGCACGAGGTGCAGCAAACTCTTTAAATGCATAATAGCCACATAGCATCTGGTTGCGGCTGTCCATGGCATACAATGCCTGCTCACGCCACGGACAATCCTCGTAGTGCTCGTGCAAGCACAGTTGCAGTGTGCGCACGGATACGTCGTAAATGCGTTGATGCAACGGATTATCAAATTTCTTGGGCAAAACGTTCAGCGGATAGGGACAGGGAAGAACGGTGGCATAGTCAATTTCCAAAGCCGCTTCGGAATGCACTTCCAAATACCGTAACCCCAACCGTCTGAAATAGTTGGTGTAAGTGGTTTTACCCGCAGGAACGATAATATCAAAGGAGAAATCACGTTCGTCGATTTTACTGCGCACGCCGCCGTCCACAATATGTTCACCGTAGGTGACCACGATTTTTTGCGCAACCGGGCTGTTGACCTGCAAGGTGAGGTATCCCACCTCTTCACGTCCCAAATCATACAGCGCATAGTTTTCTGCGGTTTTGATACAGGTAGAGGGAGCGGGACCTTCAATGTTCAGTTTGGCAAGCGGACGTTCAAACAAGGCCATGTCACGCTCAAAGACAGCGCTGGGGGTAAAGTCTTGCAGTTCGCCGTTTACCCAATTATCTTCTTTTGTGGCATCATAGCAATAGCTGGGGCCTAATTGTGCAGTCAACATACGGTTCATACCGTGTTGATACGCTTTACTCAAACGAGATAAAACATTGGCATCCGAATACGCCAGCAGGTCTCCATTGGCATAGATTTCGTACCGCGCGCCTGCTTCGCCGGGATAGTATGTTTGATTGGGTCCGCCGTAGTCGCCAACATACCAAACCAGCAGTGCGAGTTTGTTTTCACCTTGTTTGCAATACGGAGTGATATCCAGCTCGTCAAACACTTTGTAGTGCGGGAAATCCGGATATTGACCGGAGTTGACAAACGCACCGTTTATGTATAACGTGTAGTTGGAATCCACCGAAATTTGCATGGTGGCTTTGCCGTTTTCATAGCGGAAAGTGCTGTAAAATTCGCCGTAAGAATTTGGGGTAGGTTGGTCGTTCACCCAAATCCATTTAGATTTACTGTTCCAGCTCATAGTATAACTACTCCTTGTGTTAAAAAATGTGCTACGGTTGTGCCGACGGCACAACCGTAGCACAAAGCCACTATATTATGTAATGCAGATTTACATTAGTTGCACTCTGCGGTCAACGGGCCGGCGAGTTCTTTTAGTTACAACAGTCTGCCGGGCAGAGTGGGGATGTAAGTGGAAGTGATATGACGGTCAGGACCGAAGTGCAGAGTGGTCAGGAAGCTCATACCTTGCCAACCCATGCCACGGGACAATGCGCCGTCGCAACCGCCGATGGCGTAATCCGCTTGCAAGAACAAGCCGGGGCCGATGGTGTTAGCGGTGCAGGGGATGAGGGTGGTACGGCTCTTGAAACTGGTGATAGCATTCTGCTCGATGGTCAACGGATGCAGTTTCGCACCGATGCGATGGGTCGCTGCCTTCCATTCTTCGTCGTTAGCATAATCGTCAGCAAACTGGGGCTCCCAGAAAGCGATATGGCACATTCTGCCGATACCGTAAACCAGCACCAAGCGAGCGCCTTCTGCCTTCAGAGCGGCGATTTTGCCGGCGTAGGTGGGCAGGTTTTCTTTGGTCGCAAAGTTGCGCTGTGCCGGCGGGACGGTGTTTTCGCCCAGACGGTCAAAGAAAGCAGCTTTCATGCTGTATTCGAAAGAAGCGGGGTTGGAAGAGGGCAGGGTATTGCCTTCAGCGTCAGCCCATTCGTCCATATTGAAGGTGTATACGTGGTCGCAGGATACGTTCCATTCGTTGAGGAAGTACACTGCCCAGCGATACATACCCATCGGGCCAACCGGCAAAATCATCGCCAGTTTCTCGCCTGCATCACGAGATTTTTTGATTTGCATAGCAATTTCATGACCCATCAGGGTTTCAAAATCGCCCAAGCTGTCGCAGGAGATGGGGTTGAAGTCCTTGTTCCAGAACGCTTCACGCTCCACACCCTTTTCACAGCAATCATCAATTTTCTGCATGTCCCAGCCGTTGGGGTAGAAGTTCTCCAGCAGAGAACCTTTCACGGTGCTCATAAAATCCATAATCTTTTCCTCCTAATATGTATCGTTAACCGTATGCATTACGGCAACAGGCGTTTGGTCGTACCTTTCAGGTATACGTGGCATTGTCTGAAACCCTCTGCGTAATCCGCACCGCACTGGTAACCGCGATAGCGAGAGCAGGTTTTCACCATGTCTGCGAAATCAATGCCGTCGTGGTCACGCATCCAAACGAGTTGGCTTTCGTGACATTCGAGCATATTGATTTTTAAGTCGATTTCTTCGGAAATATCGACGTATTCGGTGGGGTTAAATTCCACGCCCGCCAAGGTGTCCATGTAATAAATCGGCACCAATTTTGCGGGAGCGCTGTCCATGGCACTGTAACGGTGCTCATAGTCGGTATAATTGGGTAGAGTAGCGGTGAACGCCGCATCAAACACCAAGCGAGACACAGCCGTATGGTCGGGCATATAGTCGTCGGGATTGTGTGTGATGATGAAATCGGGTTGCGCATAGCGGATAACATCCACCAATTTGTCTCTTGCCTCTTTGCCGTTATCGAATACCATCAGGTCGTCAAAACCGGCAGAAATCACTTCGATACCTGCAAGAGAACCCGCTTTTTTGGCTTCGTTTGCACGGATAACACGCAGTTCATCCGGCGGGATGATAACATGTCCCAAATTGCCGCTGGAAGCGTGGCACACGATAACTTTATCGCCACGTTTCACGCATTTTGCCAAGGTACCGGCACACGCAATTTCTACGTCGTCGGGATGGCAACCGATTGCTAATACGTTCATAAACGCACCCTCTCTTTGCTTTAAATATATTTTTTTAGAAACGCCAAGTTTCTTTCAAAGCCTTGTCTGTTTTCCCCGTCCAAAGCGGGACATTCCAGTGCCACCGTTCCGGCATAGCCGATGGCGTTGAGTGCCGCAAAGGCGGCATCAAAATCAATATCCCCCTTGCCGAATTCTGTTTCCAGCAAGAAATTTCCGCCCGCCGTGATATATTCGTTTTCTTGCTTTTCGCGGGTGGGATTGTTGGTGATGCGGTAGTCTTTGACATGCGCATTCACAATACGGTCGGCAAATTTGGGGATGAAGTTTTG
>JAZOCQ010000131.1:0-2178 GCA_045596565.1 Acutalibacteraceae bacterium | reverse complement strand
ACGCGGTTTTCGAAAACCGCGTGCTTTTTTTTACGTTTATTCTTCAATGACAACTGTTTCGTAGGGACGGTAGATGCCGCAAATGTCGTCTCTGCCATAGTTTTGTAACACGATTTTGCCGCTCGTATCCACCGTAATATCGCTATCTTGTTCAAAGTTACAGATAACGGTAAATTTCTTGCCCTCATAGGTGCGGGTATAGATAAAGAAATTGTCTTTAGGCTTGGATAACACCTCAAAATCACCGTAGAGAATGGCGTCGTTCTCTTTGCGGAGTCTCAGCAGGTCGCGATAGAATGCGAACACCGATTTTTCACTCGCAAGGTCGTTTTGGAGGTTGATTTTTTTTGCACGGCTGTGGTGTGCAATCCACGGTTTTGCTTCGGAGAAACCGTAGCCGTCATCGGCAGTCCAGGTCATCGGACGGCGGGGGTTGTCACGGCTGCCGAAATTGATTTTCTCAATAGCTTGTTCAGCGGACATGGTTTTGCACAACTCGTTATACATATTGATGCTCTCAATATCGTCAAATGCATCAATGGTATCGTGGTGTGAATCCACCAAACCGAATTCCTGTCCTTGATAGATGAAAGGAACACCGCGCAGCAGATAGAACATTGCCGCTACACAGGTTGCCGATTCATAGCGCAATTCGTCTTTGTTGCCTACACGTGTAATAAATCGCGCATTATCGTGATTGTCGGTAAACAGGGAATGGATGAGGTCATGTTTTTGGTTGAGCGTTTGCCAGTTGGCAATGATGTCGCGTACCGATTTGAGTGAATCGATTTTGCTGTCCCATTTTCCGTTGCGGCCGCAGTCTAAATGGTTAAACTGGAATAGGGTGGACAATTCGCCGCGTTCGGATGCTGAGTGGCGGATAATTTCTTCAATTTCGCCCGCCCAGCACTCGCCGACGGTGAAGATGTGGCGCACCTCATCTCTGCCGAACAAGGCATGGATATGTTGGTGAAGCTGCGGGCCGAAACAGTTGCGGTTGTTGAACCAATCTTTGGAAATTTGGTCGATGACATCGCAACGGAACCCGTCTACACCGAGGTCTACCCAAAAATCGATAACCGATTTGATTTCTTCTACCACTTTTGGGTTTTCCCAGTTGAGGTCAGGCTGTTTGATGGCGTAAGAGTGCAGATAATACTGTCCTCTTTGTTCGTCGTATTCCCATGCGGAACCGCCGAAAGCAGATTGCCATTCGTTTTGCGGTTGGTCAAACCAATAGTAATAGTCGCTATACGGATTGTCTTTGGATTTTCTCGATTCCTTAAACCATTTATGCTCGGAGGATGTGTGGTTGGGCACAAGGTCCATAATCAGTTTCATATCGCGTTTATGCATTTCGCTGATAAGACGCTTGATATCGTCTAACGTGCCGAACTCGTCCATAATATCGCGATAATCCGCAATATCGTACCCGTTATCCTCGTTAGGACTTTTATAACAAGGGCATAACCAGATGGCGTTCACGCCGAGTTCCTTCAAATAATCCAATTTTTCGGTGACACCGTTGATGTCGCCGATACCGTCGCCGTTGGAATCGTTAAAACTTCTGGGATAAATCTGATAAATGATATATCCGAGAAATTTTTTGTATTGTTCGGAAATCATATACGTTCCCCTTACGCCATATTTTGTCTTTACGATATCATATTTGCCTTTGATTTTCAAGTGTAAATCAAGTGAATTGGTTTGATTTGTGAAAGAGTATGCGGTGGTTGGGAAATCAATGAAATATAAATATGAAAACAAAAAAATTCCCACCCACATTGGGTGGGAATTTTGGGTTTAATAACCGACCATTGTTTGCCATAAAACTTGGGCATACGCTCTGCCTAAGAAATCATTGGGGTGGTTAACGTTGTTACCGGTCATATCATAGTATCGTTTACGCGACAGCAAAGTGTTATGGAAAGTGGTCATATCTGCCACAACCACACCTTCTGTTTCCAGGTTTTTCAAGAACGGCAAATAATTCTCTTGATATCCCAGGAAGTTGCTCACTTTCGGGTTGGGCAACATGGTTGCCAGCAGTACAAATTCGCAATTCGGATTTTTGGCACGCACTGCTTCCATAATCTTTTTGATATTGTTTTGATAGGTTGTAGTAGAAACGCGTCCGGTGCCGTCGTTCATACCGAAACCAATGATGCATATATCCGG
>JAZOCQ010000130.1:0-5057 GCA_045596565.1 Acutalibacteraceae bacterium | reverse complement strand
CCATGCATACCCGGCCTTTGCCAAGGCGTCGCTGAGATGCCCGATTATCGCGTTCCAGCACTCTTTTTCAAAGTCAGCGGTAAGACCGCCTTCATACAACGCTGCTTGTGATATTGGCCAATCGCTCCAGCTGAACAGCGGATAATCAGCGTCAAGTACAGGTATTTCGGCGATAGTTCCCGCTGCTGTTGTGGCACGCTCGGTAGTTGATATCTCTTTAGCCCCCACCCATGCACCGTCGTTTGGGTGGTCTGTATATATCTGCACATTGACCGTGTACTCCGTGAGCGGCTTAAGCGTATCAAAGGTTTTTTCAATAGAGGTCTCGCCGTAGAGCGTGACCTTTTCGTCTATGGTCTCGTCGTTTTCGTCTGCGGTAAGGCGCACAAAAAAGCGTACATTTACATAATCGTAGGTGTCGGTGGAACCATCTTCGTTTTCCACGGTTTTGTACTCGATGTTGTTTACGGCAAAGGTGACGCTGCTATGCGTGATATTTTTTAATGTATAACTTGCCAACGCGCCTTACCTCCCCGTTATTTGAACTTGGCTATCGCAGCACCGGTGTATACGTTTTGCATATTCGTGCCGTTGACTACATAAGTCACGCCTTCATCAGTGTTTACAAAGATGCCGGTGTAATTTGTCTGCGGGACAAAATTTCCGCTGGCATTTACAGCATGACCGTTGCCTATAAACAAGCCGTTTTTGAACTTCTTTACAAGACCTGCCTGCCCCACATTTTGAGGTGCACCCATAAGCACATAGGGGTACGCTACGCCGCCTGCCGAATTGAAACCGATATGCATTTTTCGGTCTACGCCGCCCGTTCCGTCTTCGGCGTAAAGTGCTATACCGTCATTTTCGATCTGTATATACGCCGTTCCATCTTCACTTCGGTATACGCCCGTGCCGTCATAAACAAAGCGTCCGAGGCCAAAATCAAAATAAAAACCGGATTTTTCGGAACCGTTAAGCGTCCGGTATATTGCCTCCCATGTAGTGGAGTCTATGGAAGTAGTCAATGTGCCGTTTCTGTCGCTGACGGTAACATTGACTGTACCGGACCCTATTATCAGACTTGTTATTGCATCCTCGGCGTTTTCCACACGCCCCGCTATCTGCCCGGCGGCTATTTCAAGTCTTGCAATATCTTCGTTGATGCTTTCAACATTCAGAGAAATTTCCGATGCTGTTTTTTCTATATATGAGCGCGTATCCGCTATCCCTCGTTTTAGTTCCCGCTCCTGCTTGGGCAGGTACGGATACTCATGGTCAAGTTCTTCGTCCGCCGGTGCGCCAATGTCCGAAAAACACGCAGCATCAAAAGATGTATTTGCATAGCACAAAACACTTCTGACACCGGCAACACGAACAGTGTCGCCAAGTTCGGCTGCAGGTGTTATGTCGGCAAAATACGCATCAAAAGGTTGATATATCTTTCCTGCAATTTCTTCCAGCACAGAAGAAACAATATGTTCGGTTGCCCACGGGCAATCAGCTTCAAGAATCCTGCCGCTGTTGTCACCGGCAAACAGGGAATTTTTATCGTCTTTCCAAAAACGAACACCGGAAAAAGGGGCAAACGAGGGAGCTGTATCAAGCTTTTGCGCTTCTTTGTCTATGTCTAAAAAATCAAATTCTCCAAACACAGGTATCAATCGCAGATCGCCTGCATCGTTAATTATCCAGTTGCCGCCGTGAGCGGCAGCTATATAACCAAGCACTTCACGCATGGTCATTTCCAAGGGATAATCAACATAATAAGTGCCATGCAGCAAGCTGCGGGCGTCAAGTCCAACGCCCATTCTCATTGCGATCTCACCCACCACCGCGGGCATGGTCTTTGGCCAAACAGTATCGTCCAGTTCTTCCAAAAATGTCTGTTCTGCTTTAAGCATAGCGTCATATCCATGGATAGTGAGCACACCGGATTGATAGTCCATCTGCCGCGTATCAATGTAATAAACACCCTTTGGCAGCCATTCACCTGCCGATAACTGCGATACCGGCCTGCAAAACAGCCGCATTTCTGCCATGCGCGGAATGTCACCTTGCGGATAAAGTGAGATATCGATTTCCTTGGCGACACAGCCGCCGATTGACAGCGTGTTTTCTGCGAACATGGCCGCTTTAACATAAACCGAATCTAAATGCTCGTTGAAATATTCCACACCGGCAATCTCTACTTTTGTTTCCATGCGGTAGAGGCCGCTCAAAGCATCACTCCACCCGTTGGGGATATTTTGCATAAGCGGCCTCCTTTACTGTTCTACAAGCGGGAAGGATATTCCGTCCCAATAAATTTCACCCGCAGGGGTCTCTAATGCGAAAGATGCCGGATTATTGTTTGAGTACATTTTCCTTGTAACGCTGCCGCCCTGCTGCGGATCTATGTAAGTGACCTGCACCCACTCCGGCATTATCGCACTCAGGACTTTGGCAGCTTCGGTTGTTGTCAAGGGTTTACAAGTAACATCCAGTCTTACTTTTGTCGCCACACGACTGCGCATCAGATTACCGTCAAGATTACGCCCGGCCGAAGGTGCATCAATGTCTGATCGTTGCCATTTAAAGCCGCGGTAAGCGACATAAGGGGTAATATCCAAACCGTCGATTATGATCTTACTTCCCATATATCACACTCCGTATGCTCGATTTGTCTGGGCAAATCGGTTCTTTATTTCCTTGCCATCCAAATACACTTTGACTACGGAAACATTTTCCTGCCGCGTAGTGCCCATTGCAGCAACTACCGCCTGATATACGCCCTCAGATATGCCGCTGACTATCTGGTCATTGTTGGCAACTGCCGTCCGCCCACCAATACGTCCGACCATTTCAGGGATACTGTTTTCGCGGGCAACAAACACTTCCCCGGTATTCGGAAAACCGCCGGAAGCGTAACCGGGGACACCGAACCCTGCAAACCACGCCTGATTTTTGGTAGCGGTATTAAAGTCAAGCCCGGTTATCGAGTCTTTAACGCCCTTGAACGATTCTTGCATCACAAACGCTGCGCGTTCCGTTTCATCAGCTATGGACATTACTTTTGTTATGTAATTATCCATCCCCCTGTTAAGCTCGGGCAGGATATCCCGAGTTTCTGCAATTTGTCCGTTAAGCCCCAACTGCGCTGCGGTCATACCGTCAACAGCTAAAGCCGAATTGGTAACTATCGCCTGCAAATTGGTCAATTCTCCGTTCAAGGTATAAAGCGCACCCTGCGCTTCGTTCCTCGCATTGAACGCTGCAATTTCGTTTTGTGTGGCATCGTCAAATGCCCGTTGAGCTTCGTTGAACGCTCTTTTGGCCGCCCAAAAATCTTCGTCAAACCAATTTGCCGAACCACCGTTAACAAATTGCAGATAATTTTTCTGTGCCTCGTTCAGCGCGGCCTCCGCTTCAGAACGAAGGCGAGTGCTTTCAGACAAATTGCTGTTTGCATCTGTCAATTTCTGCTGTGCATCAAATATCTGTTTGTAAACTTCGACCATCTGGTCGTGTGCCGCTTCCTGCATAGCAAGGACTTTCAGGCTGTTCAGCAATTCGTATACAGCTTCTCTTGTTAGCCCGATTTTGCCGGTCGTTTCGTCAAAATTGGCTTTTAGCTCTGTGAGCCCAAGCTTGTTGAGTTCTTCCACATAACCGCGCATCAAGTCAAGTTGACCTCCGGTTTTTTGAGGCAGCTCATCAAGCTCAAAAAGTTTTTCGACCATTCCGGCATAATTGTCGTATTTAGTCTCTATATTGCTTAGTTCTTCGGCGCGCATTCCCACATTTATGCGGATTTCTGCGGTAAACTCCAAGGTTTCCTCGATCTTTGCTTTTATTTCTTGCAGCTTCTTATAAAATTCCGAGTCTTCATAACGAGCTTTGATCCCGGCTCTGTAGCCGGTTATGATCGCCGCAAGAGTTATTCCTATACCTACTGTCCACCCCAGAGGCCCTGTGCCAAATACAAGCAAAGCTCCGCTTACGCCCAATGCTGATCCAATCGCAGTTTTTAGTGTGTTTTGTATCGAAGCATTGTCTTGTACAACATTGTTCACACCTCCGGATAGCAGACTGAATCCTGCCAAAGACAGAGTTATGCCCAACGGAATTGTCGAGCCACCGACGCTCAGTTTTTGCAGAGCTGCTATCGTATTGATCACATCACTCGATATTCGCCACAATGCAAGCCCTGCACCTACCAAACCAACAGTTTTCAATATTTCCCCAAGCTTTGTATCAAAAAACTCGCTCCACGAACTGATTTCGCCCGTCAAACCAAGCCAACTTTTCATTTTTTCGGATATTGCATCCACGTTGCTCTGTATATTTTGGAAAATACTTTCGTCCCACACAGACTCAATATCCAGCCCGTCAAAACCACCACCCGGAGAAGCTTCTGTTCCGGTGCTTGCATTCAGGATATTCAACTCATCTATACCTATGGTCTGCCGTTTGAACTCCTTAACGGCATCCGTTGCACCGTTTATTGCACCCTCAAGTTCGTTCGCACTACCGGCAGATACAGAGAAATCAACTTCCTGTATTTCTACGCCAAACAGATCGGCCATCAGATGTATACCGTCTGTCAGCACTTCCACAAATGCCTGAATATAAGGCATTATCTTTACCAAAACGGGCAGCAGCAGTGAGCCAAACGCCTGTGCCAGCGATTTTGTCTGCTGGGCAAAAGTCCGCATTACGCCCTCGGCTGTATTCATTTCTTTTGCGTAAGTGCCTATAAGTGATTGGTCGTGCCCCTGCTCCACCAGCGCAAGATAACGCAAATAGGATTTTTGCGCCTCGGTAGCATTTTGAAGGCTTATCTGCAAACCGTGATTTGCGGCAGTTTGCTCAAGGGTGCTTTCAATAATGGTAAAACCGGCCTTGCGGATAGGCTCAACTTCGCCTGCAATAGCGGATTTGACCGCATCTGCTGCGTCAGAATACGATTTGTATATATCGTTGTAACCGGCCCATATGTCGTAGGTCAGTTCGGCATATCCCATAGCCATTTTCGCCGCGTCCTCGGACGCTACGCCAAAGCCTTTCAGCATATTTGC
>JAZOCQ010000129.1:0-3433 GCA_045596565.1 Acutalibacteraceae bacterium | reverse complement strand
ACCTCTTCCAAAATCAATTTGCCGTCCTCTAAATGGCACAAAATATGACGACCGGAAGAAGCGCCGATATCAACTGCCAAAAAATACTGCATACCATTATCCTCCATTTATCCTCTTTTTGTGAGAACTGTCTGTTCATATGCCTTAATTTCTTCAAACCAACCGGTATCTTTCAAACCGTTACGCTCGCAGAATTCTTCCCAGACATCACCCAAGGGCATAGTTTTGAGCGCCTCGTTTTTCACCATCAAAGCGGTGAAATCTTCGGCATCCTGCAAAGCTTTCAGTTCATCCCACGGTGCGAGCATCGCACCGAGCAACGCTTTCTGCCAGTTGCGCATACCCACGACCCAAGCGGCCAAACGGTTGATGGAAGCATCAAAGTAATCCAGCGCCATAATCACGCGGTCAAGCGCATTGTTGCGCACGATTTCTTTCGCAATTTCTTTGGTTTCGTCATCCAACAACACCACGTGGTCGGAGTCCCAACGCACGGGGCGGGTGATATGTAACGCGATTTTATCGCTAAACAACAGCATGGACGAAATTTTATCAGAAACCATTTCGGTCGGATGATAGTGACCGTTATCGAGCAGACTCATCACGCCGTTACGCGCGGCATAATTCATGTAAAACTCGGAAGAACCAACTGTATAGGATTCCAGACCAATACCGAACACTTTGGATTCCATCGCCACAAGCACTTTTTCTCTGTCATAAGGAGTAGCCAAAATCTCATCCAAAGATTTTTTGAGGCGGGCGCGCGGTGCCATACGGTCAGCGGGCACGTCTTTCAAGCCATCGGGAATCCAAATGTTAAACGAACAGAACGTGTTGAGTTCGGTCGCAAAATATTCCGCAATTTTGAGACAACACTGCACGTGGCGCACCCAGAATTTACGGATTTCTTCGTTGGCACTCGACAGTGTCAAGCCTGCCGCTTTCGGGTGCGAGAACATGGTCGGGTTGAAGTCAATGCCCAAACCACGCTCTTTGGCGAACTCTACCCACTTAGCAAAATGTTTGGGTTCCAAAGCATCTCTGTCCGCCCATTCGCCGTCTTCGAAAATAGCATAGCACGCATGCAGATTGATACGGTGTTTGCCGGGGATTAAGGACAACGCTTTGTCCATATCCGCCATCAATTCTGCCGGTGTAGTGGCTTTGCCGGGGTAGTTACCGGTCGCCTGAATACCACCGGATAAGGAGTCTTTGCCGTCAAAGCCATTAACGTCATCACCCTGCCAGCAATGCATGGAAATAGACACTTTGGACAACGCTTCAATTGCCGCTTCGGTGTCCACACCGATAGCTGCATATTTTTCTTTTGCTTCTAAATAAGACATACTGCAATACCTCCGTATGGCGATTTCTTAATGGATAGAATACAGCTTCTTCCATTTAAAAACAGTGTAACATAAAAGCCGCCTTTATGCAAGTGTCAATAACCCTTATACGTAAAAAAGACCGTCTTTCGGAGCACTCACAAAGGGAGAAATCGGTTTTTCGCCAATATTTTCTCCGCCTCATTGTTGCCAAACCTTGTAAGACATACAGTATGACTGCGGTTTGGCAACTTCGAGAACGAAAAAAATATTTCGGCTACAAAACTGCAAAGCACCTAAAATAAAAGAATTTTTGATGGTAGAAAAGGCAAAAGCCACGGTAACGCTGACGCGTACCGTGGCTTTTTAACGCATTATGCCACAAAAATTCATTATTTTAGGCGAATTATCCCTGTGTGAGCGCTCCGTTACAGTCGGTCTTTTTTTACGTATATAACTATTATTCGCCGGTAATACCCGAACGCTCCACACTTTCCACAAACTGTCTCTGCAAAACCAGATACATAATAATAGTGGGAAGAATTGATAACAGAGTGCCCGCCAATGACAGTGATTCGTTCAAACGGTTAACCGAGCTCTTGTCATCTCCACTTTCATTGCCGTACAATTCGGAGAATTTCTGTGCAAACTCCTGTAACCGCTTGGGCAACGTTTTAATGTTGGAAGAAAACAAGTTCAAATCCGTGGTCTCATTCCAATACCAAACGAAGCTGAACAGCGTGCACAACACAATGGCGCCCGAAGCAGCAGGCATCGCAATTTTATAGTAAATCTTAAATTTTCCTGCGCCATCCAGTTCAGCCGCTTCGTCAAACGAAATCGGATAAGTGCTGAAGAACGAATAGAAAATCAAGATGAAAATGGTGCTGCGAATACCTTGACCAAACGCCGCAGTCGTAAAGAACGGTAACATAGTACCGGTCATATGGTAGGCGTAAAACATCGTATAACGCGGAATGGTCATAACCATAGTGGGAATCATAAAGGTCGCAACAATCAGCACCAGCCACAACTTTTTGAGCGGGAACTCAAAACGGGCAAGACCGAAAGCAGTAAGCGAAGTCGCAATCAACTGCAATAAAGACGGTACCACTGCCATAATAATAGAGGTGCCGAAACTACGTAAAAAGTCGAGAGTTTCATATGCCTGTACAAAGTTGCCTAAATAGAATTTAGTGGGAATCCACGTAACCGACGGGTCCACCAAATCGCCGGGCGAGAAAAAGCTGTTAACAAGCATATATAATATCGGATACAAATACACAAACGCTAAGCCAATAAGTACCAGATACAGGAAAAACGTCTTAATAAAACCGTTTTTCTCTTTATTTCCTAAGAAGAACTGCTTGACTTTATTGATGTCATATTTAGATGTACGCTTCATCATGTCTTCGCCTTCCTTCCAAAGAATTTAAATATCAGTAACATTGCGAGCAGCAATCCCGCCACCACCAGGAAATACATCCAAGCCATCGCAGTCGCATAACTATACATGTATTTCTGATGGAAGATACAGATACTAATTTGATGGTTGACAGCACCACCCGAATAGTTTGCGATGTCAATAATGGTGTACACACCGCTAATCAAGATGAGCGGGCTCAAATGCGGCAAGGTAATTTTCCAGAACTTTTCCCATCCACTTGCACCGTCAATCGACGCCGCTTCATACAGGTCACTGCCAATAGACTGTAAACCTGCAAGGAAAATAAGGATTTGCACACCGCAGAACCACAAAATCATAACCAAGTTATTGAGGACGTACTGCGCTGGAGTCGCTAGCACACTCGGCAAACTTGACAGGAAGTCGAACACAAGCGGTGATTCCTCGGAAAAGTCCACCGTATATTTGGTGAGCAACTGGCTAATTGCAGGGCCACTCATGATAATAACCGGCATAAAGAAGGCTCCACGGAAAAAGGCGCGGCCCCTGAATTTGCCGTTGAGTAACAACGCAATAATCAGCGAGAACACCAAAATAATCGGCGTCATATACACTATCATCATCACGTGGGGAGTCAACGCTTTACGAAAATCGGGCGACTCATTGAGAGCGTAGTCATAGAAGAAAAAGCCCTGAAATGTGT
>JAZOCQ010000128.1:0-8413 GCA_045596565.1 Acutalibacteraceae bacterium | reverse complement strand
TCGTATATGGCGTTGGTGCCCATTATTCAACCGCCCATCATCAAACTGCTCACCACCAAAAAAGAGCGGTTGATTCGTATGCCGTATGAACCGCAAGAGGTTTCCAAACTCACCCGCATTTTGTTCCCCATCGTTATCACCGTGATTGCGACACTGGTCGCACCCTCGGCGGCATCTCTCATCGGTTTTCTTATGTTCGGCAACCTCATTCGTGAATGCGGCGTGCTCAATTCTTTGTCCGACACCGCACAAAAGGTGCTCGCAAACCTCGTCACCATTTTCCTCGGTATCACCATCGCCACCAAAATGCAGTGGCAGGAATTCCTCAAAACCGAAACCCTCATCATTTTAGGACTCGGTCTTGTGGCGTTTATCATGGATACCGCGGGCGGCGTGTTGTTTGCGAAATTTGTCAACCTGTTCTTGAAGAAAAAACTCAACCCCATGATTGGCGCGGCGGGCATTTCCGCATTCCCCATGTCGGGCCGTATCGTGCACAAAATGGGTTTGGCGGAAGACAACCAGAACTTCCTTTTGATGCACTCTATCGGCGTCAACGTTTCGGGTCAGATTGCCTCGGTTATCGCGGGCGGTTTGATTTTGAGTTTCTTTATGTAAGGAGGATGCGACGTGTTTTACTTTAATCCGATGGCGTTTGTAAACAATTTAGGGTATATGGGCAAAGGTATGCTGGTCATCCTCATCGTGATGGCGGTGCTCATCGGTGTGACCGTGTTTTTAAACCGCGTCACCTCCCGCAAAGGTAAATAATAAATAAAACCTCCGTTTTTAACGGAGGTTTTATTTTATTCTTCAAACACGGTTTCGATACACTTCACCGCGGCGTCGGGGGAATATTGCCAGCGGGATAAATGCCCCGCGGTTATGTGATATGTGGGCATTGCGGGCGGCGGTGCCATCCCCGCTTGGTCAATGATAATCAATTTGATTTTCATTTTTTCGGGCAGAATACTTTTGATATACACGCTCACCGGCATCCCCGGTTTTAATCCCTCTCGCGGTTCGGCAAGCCCCGCGAGGTTGGGGGAAAGTTCCACGAAAATGCCGTAACTTTCCTCTGAACGCACAATGCCCATCACCGTTTCTCCTTGCTTGAAATGCGCGGCGTTTTGCTCCCAAGTTCCCAGCAATTCCCGCTGTGACAGACAAATACGGCCGTCTTCATTGGATACCACTGCGCCGTAAATGTCCATTCCGACGCTTAAACGGTCGGCGGGGTGGGAGATACGGCTGACCGACATCCCCGCAATAGGCATCAGTGCGGCAATACCGCACCCGATATCGCAAAATGCGCCAAACGTTTCG
Source organism: Acutalibacteraceae bacterium (assembly GCA_045596565.1). Lineage (GTDB taxonomy): Bacteria > Bacillota > Clostridia > Oscillospirales > Acutalibacteraceae > URNF01. The sequence goes on along the minus strand of JAZOCQ010000128.1, from coordinate 7,087 downwards.
AGGCGTGTAACCTTGGCGGGGATAATATCGCCTTTACGGCAACGTTGTATGTAATCGCGCTGACACTTTTCTTGTGCGCGGCGGCGGGATAGGATGGCACGCACACCGTTTGCGGTGTTTTCAAACCCTATCACCACAAAACACACCGGCTTGCCCACGCGGGAAATCACCGCAATATCGCGTGTGATGCCTTCCTCAATCCCAATCGCCCCCTCCTCATGCGGGATAAATCCCTCCATACAAGGCAAGGATACGTATAGGTTGTGGTCGGCATCACAAAGGGTGGCAACCCCCTCCAATACGACACCATTCAGTGCGGCTTCGCTCAGAGCAGCGTGGGAGGCGGTGAGACGTTTGTTTTCGAGGGTGTGCAGCAACTTGCCTTCCGGCAAAAATACAGACGGTTCCATTTTTACTCCATCCTTTCTTTTTGCTACATATATATGAGCGGGTAACGCCGATTATTCTGTTTGCTTTTGCGAGTTTTATATGTTATACTTATCATATATGCATATTTTCGGGAGGAGCACCATGAGATATTCAAATAAAAACGGATTGGACAACGGCGTCTCTGCCGGCACCAAATGGTGGCTGGGCGTTATCTTTGTGATAGTCACCGCGGCGCTGAGTTATTGTCTGTCCACCTTTTTGACGTTTGAACACAAATTACAGACATACGGGTTTGCGTTCGGCTTTTCGGCATTGCTCGCGGGATTTTTGGTAGCGGTACTGTATACCGCTATGCCCAGAGAGCGGTTCCGCGAACCGCAAAAATCCGCTTGTCACTATCCGTTGCTGGCGGGTGCGCTGGGCCTTTTGGGTATGGCGCTGTCGTACATCTTTATGGGTGTGTGGCCGTTCGGCGTGGAATCGGTGATGATAGTGGATATGCACCACCAATACGCCCCCATGCTCGCACAACTGCGGGAAATGGTGCTCACCGGCGGCAGCCCGCTATACACCTTTGAAACGGGTATCGGCGCAAACTTCATTTCCCTGTTTGCTTACTACCTTGCCAGCCCCTTTAATCTGTTGCTGGCGTTGTTGCCCGAAACGTTGCTCAATGAGGGCATCTTGCTCATTACGTTGCTCAAAAACATGCTCTCAGCGATATTTTTCGCCGCTTGCGTGCAGTATGTGTTCCGTCGACGTGATTTGTCCACGGTGATATTCGCGCTCGGCTATTCGCTGTCAATGTATATGCTTGCCTATTCCTGGAACATTATGTGGCTGGACGGCGTGATGATGTTGCCGCTGGTGGTATTGGGCTTTGAACGCATGATGCGGGAGGGCAAATACGGCGTATACATTCTCTCGCTTGCGTATGTGCTGTTCACCAATTACTATATCGGATTTATGGTGTGCATGTTCCTTATCTTATATTTCTTGCAATTCATTTTCCGCGAAAAACGTGATGCGGGCGAAGGCTGGAGTGCGTTTTTGCGGTTTACAATCGGTTCGCTGATTGCGGGCGGCTTGGCGATGTGTATCATATTGCCGGTGGTGTTCGCCTTGGGATACACCTCGGCGGCGGGGGAGAGTATGCCGTTCATCAAGGCGACTTTCCAGCTGTTCAAACTCCCCGCACAGCAACTGTTCGGTATGACCCCCACCATCCGTTCGGGTAATTTACCCAACGTGTTCTGCGGTATTTTGCCGGTGGTGCTCACCTTGTTGTTTGTCACCACCAAAACCATTCCGCTGCGCCGCCGTCTGGCGTGGGGCGGGTTGCTGACCTTATTGTACGTCAGTTTCACTATCAATATCTTTGATTTAATCTGGCACGGCTTACATTCCCCCAACGACCTGCCGTATCGCTTCTCTTTTCTGTATATTTTCGTGTTTCTGATGGTGGCGGCGCAGGTACTGCCGCATATCAAACACATCACCGTCAAACAGGTCGGCGGAACGCTGGGCGTCATTGCTACGTATATCGTGCTGTTTGAGATGATAGCCGCTAAAGATGCACAACTGTTTGTACCGGTGTACGTGTCGTTGTTGTTGGCGGGCGTGTATGCGCTCATTTTACTGTTGATGACCCACCGTAAACTTTCCCGCCGCTTAGGGTATACCGTGCTGTGCTTTGTGTTTACAGTGGAAATGACCTTGCACGGCGGCATTGGATTGACCGCTTTGAACGGCAAGGAATATTATACCGACCGCAACAATTACGTTGCCAACGACGACCATCAAGCCGCCGCTGCCGCGATGGATAAAACGGTGGAAATTGCCGAGGAGGTAAACAACGGCGGATTTTACCGCGTGGAATTGTTGCCGCGGCGCACCTGCGTGGATACCGCGCTGTACCACTATAAAGGACTGACCTCTTTCTCGTCCAGCAACTACTATCACACCACCCGTTTACTCGGTGCGCTGGGATATGCGGATAACGGCGTGAACAGTTATCTCTATCACAGTTTTGTGCCGTTGCCCGACTCACTGCTCGGTGTGCAGTACGTGACGTTGCAAGCGGATGTCGTGGACAATCCGTACCTTGAAAAAGTGGATACGGTAGAGGAAGCGGGACAGGTGTATTACATCTACCGCAATACCAAAGCGTTGCCGCTGGGGTACCGCGTGTCGGTGGACACCAAAGCGTTTGAGATGCAACAGTATAATCCGTTTGCGACCCAAGAACAACTGCTTTCCGCTATGACCGAAGACGGCCGTATGTTGTATACCTATATGGGCGTTTCGGTGGATGAGGACAGCGCCTATATTGCCAACGCATACGGCTCTACCCGCTTTCACATCAACGGCGACGGCTCGGCCGCTTGGTTCAACGCCACAGCATCTGCTGACGGCACCTACTATGCGTTTGTGGATTGCACCGCCGCGCAATCGGCGAGTGTGACCGCGTACGACCAAGACGGGGATATGCTGCAAACGTGGGATGCCTCTACCAACGAACCGTATATTATCGACGTCGGCACCTTGTCGGCGGGTTGTACGTTCCAAGTTTCGGTCACGGCGAACAGTGCTGTGAGCGGTAATATCTATATTGTGCAAATCGACACCGCTGTGATGGAACAAAAACTCCAAGCACTCGCAGACGAGGGGTTGCAAGTGACCGAATTTGCCGACCATCATATCGTCGGCAACGTCAAGGCTGCCGAGAGCGGTACGCTGTTCACCACCGTGCCGTATGACGCTTCGTGGCAGGTCACCGTGGACGGCAAGGCGGTGGAAACCTATCCCATCGGCGATTTAAACGAAGACGGCAGTAAAGGTGCGTTCCTCGCCTTTGACATTGACGCAGGCGAACACACGGTGGAACTGACCTTTATTCCTAAAGGTCTGGTGAGCGGTGTGTTGCTGACCGCTATCAGTTTGCTGGCGTTCTTGATTTTGATGCTGGTCACCCGTCGCAAATCTTCTGTATCGTCGGTAGCTTACGGCGGCACCCCGACTCGCTTGCCGACCTTCCCCAAAGAAAATAGTGCGCCCGATATCCTGTCGGACGACGTATCCCTCACCGATTTACTGTCTTTGGATGAGTAAACGCCACGATTAGTAGACTTTTGTGGATAAAGAGCGCAAAAATCTCCGTTCTTTATCCACAAAAGATAGGTTTACAACCGTATATAGTTTTGTTATTATGGAAATAAAGGGAGGCGGTCACATGGACGCTATCAGTATCGGACAAACCATTTCCGCATTACGTCGTAAAGCGGGGCTGACCCAAACGGCATTGGCGGAAAAATTGCATATCAGCGCAAAAACCGTGAGCAAATGGGAAAACGGACAGGGATACCCTGAAATCACCCAATTTCCCGCATTGGCAAACGTGTTCGGCGTGTCGGTGGATTATCTCATGACCGGACAGCGCAAAGGCATTGTGTTTGCGGGCAATATCATCGCAGACATTGTCAAAACGGTGGATTGCTACCCCGAAATCGGTATGCTTGCGAATATTACCGCTGTCAGCCGTGCTATTGGCGGCAGTGTGCCCAACACGGCGGTGGACGTGGCACGCATTGACCGACGGGTACCGCTCGCCGCTTGCGGTCGCGTAGGCGATGATGAAAACGGGCAGTTTGTGGTGGGTCAAATGAACCGCTACGGTATCGACACCACCTGTGTGTTGACCGATAAAACGTTGCCTACGGCATTTTCGGACGTTATCAGCCTGTCCACGGGTGAACGCACCTTCTTTACCACCGGCGGTGCGAATGCGGTATTCTCTCCCGAAGACGTGGATTTGACCACCATGCAGGCGGCGATTTTACATATCGGTTACATTCTGTTGCTGGATAAATTCGACCAACCTGATGAAGAATACGGCACCGTGATGGCGCATTTCTTGCACGACGTGCAAGCGCGTGGTATCAAAACCTCTTTTGACGTAGTGAGCAACTCGGTTGCGGATTATAAAAAGACCATTTTGCCGGTGCTTAAATATTGCGATTATTGCATCATCAACGAGGTGGAAAGCAGTCGTGTTTCCGACCTGCCGGCATACAAAGAGGACGGCAGTCTCGACGTGGAAAACATCCGCAAAACCATGCAACTGCTCGCTGACGGCGGTGTCAAAGAAAAGGTTATCGTGCACTGCAAGGAAGCAGGCTTCTGTCTGGACATTGCCACCGGCGCATTTACGGCTGTACCGTCGCTGTCTATCCCGAAAGAGAAAATCTGCGGTTCGGTGGGCGCGGGCGACGCGTATTGCGCGGGTTGCTTGTATAGCTTGTATAATCAATATGAAGATACATATATGTTGGAGTTTGCGTCTGCTGTGGCGGGTTCGAGTCTGTTTGCGGATAATTCCACCGACGGTGTGCTCAGCAAAGAGGAGTTGGAGCAGATGCTCAAAATCACCCCGCGTATGGACATCCCCGCTCTCAAAGACTATCAATAAAAGTAAAAAACGCTGTGGCGCAAGCCACAGCGTTTTTCTTTTATCAGTATCCTAAATTCTCGTTGACCAACACGATTTCGATATCCGAGCCGCTGGGTTTTTCCCATAACACGCATAGAGCGCGGCAGATGCGTTCGGGGGAGGAACAGTCATAGCATTTGTCGGCTTTCACCGCACATGGAGTTTTACGGTTTAAGCGTTTTGCGTTTTTAGGCGCGGCAATATTGCGTGCCCGCCATAGTGCTTTGTCGTAGTCGGGCGCGATTTTGTTGACGCCGACGATGAAAAACACTTTTTCGTGTCCGTATAACGTGGACGCGACGCGGTTGCAACGGCCGTCGATGTTGATAATCTCGCCCGTCTCAGCCAACCCGTTCACCGAGGAGAGATAGACGTTCGCGGCGGCGGCGCGGTCAATCACATTTTGCGCGGTATCGCCGTCGGGTACACGGCTGTGACAGTGTACGGTGTTGTGGGAAGCGAGCGTGTCAATCAAACCCATTTCCTCGACGGACATTGACCCGCCGATACCGACACTTTTGCCGTTAATTGCTTTGTTCAAATAAGCGGCGGCATCTGCCGCGGTTTCAAACACGCTCACCGTAAAGCCGCGCTTTTCCAAATTTTCTTTGATAACCGTAAAATCCATGGTATCTATCCTTCCTTGTATATAATACAGTATATTCGTCCGTTTTTGAAAAGTCAACGTAAAAAATGCGTGCGGGGTGTCATTATAAGTCTGCTATCACAAAACGAAACAGATGGATAATAGATTGCAGTGCGTATGTTATCGATTGCACATACACAGAATTTGGCGGTGCGGTTCAGGCGATGCAATACGCTAAGCGGACAAAAAAGAGGATTATGAAAATTTCGTGATGTAAAAAACGGCAGGAAGATACGTTCTCCCTGCCGTTTCTTGTCAGCTTGCGCTATATTTTTGTGCTTGTTTGAGTACCATAATAATGGGGACGATAAGCCAACCGCAAACAAAGTTACTCACACCGTGCACCAAATCCCACGGTAGTCCCGCGATAATCCATGTCACCATGCCTTTGAAATCTAAACCGAACAACAGCGCTTGGGAAGGTGCATATAGCGTGCCGTATAAAAACCCGTGCAAAGCGCATACGCCGATATATAAAAACGGTTTTATTTTTTCGGATATGTTGCGCGGCAACAGCATGGTTGCACCCCATAGTACTGCCCATAGATATATATAGGGGAGCCACCAGGTCGGAAATCCGTAACAAAGACCGATGAGGAAAACAAATGTATACAGCGGATACAATGCTTTTTGGCGGTATACCACCGTAATAGCAACGGTAAACACGCCGAGCAGATGAATGTTCGGTAACCATTCGGTCAAGAATTTAGAAACGCACATCACGGCGCCGAGCATACCGAACACCGCTAATTCTTTGATATTAACCCTCACGCGGCCTCCGCCTTGAAAGCGTAAGTGTTGCCTGCGGTGATAGCGGTGGTATCCACACCGCTCATCGCATACGCGCCGTTTTCGTAAAATGCCCAGTAGGCTTTATCGGTGTCATAGTCCAGCGTGATGCCGTTTACCGTTTTCACGTACAAACCGTATGTGCTGTCTTCGCCGGCAATCAGCCCCAGAGCCAGTAACGCCTCGCCGACGGTGGTTTTGTCGGTGTGGATTTCAAAGGCGGTTTCTTTACCGTCAAGGTCAATGACGGTAAACATAAATGTGGTTTGCCCCTCGCCCACAACGGTGGCGGGCAGGTCGTTTTCGCTTTGCGATAACGCGGGGGAGGTGGGTGTATTGCCGTTACAACCGGTTGTAAACAGTGCCATAGCCGCAATCAGCACGATACAAACGATGAACGACAAAATTTTTGTCAATTTTGTCTTTTTCATGGTGTATTTCTCCTTAAAATTTGAATTTCCTCCAAACCGGCTGCCGCGGTTTATAGCGGAGGTTTTATGTTCGCGGGTATTTCGACTGCGATGCGGTTGCTTTCGCCTTCTCAGGTTAGCCAAAGCATTTAAACTCGAATCAGATTTTGTGATACGGATTTTCCGCTGAGGCTTCGTTAAAATACGCGCGAATACATACAGTATTCGCTGTGTTTTTGCCTTGCTCACCAAAAAATCCGTTGGTCACAAAATTCTGCGACCTAAAAGGTGCGCTTTTTTGTGTAGATTTTGGTGAAGTGGAGCACATAAGGCTGTCGCCTATGTGCGACAATGAGCCAAAAG